>CAYXQU010000115.1:0-5926 GCA_964467305.1 uncultured Eubacteriales bacterium | reverse complement strand
ATTCCATCCTGTTGCACGTACGCCGCAGGGTTTTCTCGGATGACCTCATTGAAGTCGATCACGGCGATCCCGCGAGCCTGGCAATGCGTCTTGATCCACGCGTTCAGGGCGTCTATGGACGCATTGAGTTCGTCTGCCTCGGCAGCGTCACCCACGAGCAGCCCCTGCATGACCGGTATCAGGGTACACGCCACTGGGGTGATACCCGCGGCCTCGCAGTCGCTGTAGAGCTGGTCGAGGTTGGCTTGCGTCACGCTTGCGGGGACGTCTCGGAAGATGTCGTTTGCCCCGCCAAGGATCAAGCAGTGACCGGGGCTGACCGAGACGACGTCTTTCGCGAACCGGTCGAGCATCTGCCGGGTGGTGTTGCCGTCGATGCCACTGTTGTAGATCCGCACGCCATCTGCCTCGTACCAATGGTCGTTGCGCGAGCTTGGCAACTCCCAGTTCCACGGCCACTTTGGCACATGGGTGATCGGGCCGGTCGTCAGACGATCGAGAAGCGTGTGAAGCCACGGACTCGGGTAGTTCGAGCCGTAGACGATACTGTCGCCGAACCCCACGATGACGACATCTGGATCCGAGACCGGCCCGCGTGGCGCACTGCACGCGGTGCATGCGCACAGCCCCACGACGAGCAGCGCTGATGTCAGCCTACCCAGCATCCCGCAGCAGTCTCCAACGAGGGACGTACAGGTACACGACCATCAGGCGCGCGAACAACCACCACTGCAGAAAGCCCCGAAGCGTCGTGTCGCCGCATCTGCCCGAGAGGTACCTTCGCCAAGACCATATGCGCCGGTAGAGTCGATTGGCCTCGCGGTAGTACTGCGACGGCGTGAGCTTCTGCGGTCTGATCACCATGTAGACGAACGTGTAGTACTCGGGGTTCTCGGTGAGTAGCGAACCCTCGTTCTTGCACTTCTCGAACAGCTCGGTGCCGGGCAACGGGGTCAGATACGGCAGCACGGGGTACTCGATAGCGTTGTCTGCGACGAAGTCGTAGACGCGGTCGAAGTGCGCGCGCGTCATCTCCGGGGTCAGCAGTATGTGCGCGTAGCAGTAGACGCCTGACTCACGCAAGATCTGCAAGGCCCGCACGTTTTGCGCCATCGTCGCCCGCTTGTTGAGTCCCTCCAGCTCCTCATCGCCGCCAACAGCCTCGATTCCAACCACCACATGCCGCAGGCCGATCTTGGCCCACTGCTCGACCAGGTGGGGATTGTCGACGATGTGATCGGCTCGGCTGTACGCGGTGTACTCCTTCTCGATGCCTGCTTCCTCGATGGCCCGGGCGAGCTCTTCGGCAAAGTGCGGGACCGCGAGCATGTTGTCGTCCATGAGGAAGACGTAGTCGTTCTCGATGGTCTCGAGCTCCGCGATGATCTCGGGGATGGGGCGCCTGCGGTACAGCCCAAGGTTCGCCGGCCAGATGCTGCAGAACGTGCAGCGATGCGGGCAGCCCTGCGTGGTGAAGGTGAACGACGCAGGTACCGCGGACTTGCCGTCATGCCGCGGCATGTAGAAGACGTACTTGCTGCGATGCTTCTGTGTGCTGGCGCGATCGGGTAGCGGATAGCTGAAGATGGCGGCCGGATTCTCGTCTTGCACGATATGGCAGTTCTCTTGGACAGTGACGCCCTCTTGGCACATCTCGCGCCAGAGCCGCTCGCCCGGTCCCTTCACCAGCACATCGATGTGCTCTTGATCGTAGAGTTCCGGGGTGATGGTCGCCTGGCCGCCCCCCAGGACGATAGGCGTCTGTGGCCACAGCTCCTTGCATCGCTTCAGCAACCGGTTCGTGGCGGGCACCTCATGGTAGCCGCGTCCCGTGATACCGATGAGATCAGGCTGGTAGTCGCTCGCGCCCAGCCGCTCCAGCCCGCGCTTGTCCATGCGCAGGTCGACAAGCGTCGAGTCGCAGCCTTCCTCGATGGCGATCGCAGACAGGATCTCAAGGACCAGCGGCTCCATGATGTCGTAGAAGACGCGGCTCCCGCCGAAATCAGGAAACAGCAGCAGCACCTTTCGCTGCCCGTCCGGCGCAGGCGTGACGTTGTTCACCGCGATCCCCCTTTGTCAGGACTCAGCGCACAGTTCAGCGAGCTTTCTCGCCGTATTGATGTTTCGTGTGGTCATCCGAGAATACGAGTGGTGCCCCACGATCTTGGTGATCTGGCTACGGTTGTAGTTCTCTCGCTTGATGTTCCAGACAATGGCTCCCGGTGTGTAGAAGAGGGTCAGGTACTCCATCTTGACGGGCAGCTCTGACACGAGACCCGGATCGTCGACATCGCCGAACAGGTACGCGACGTAGGTCTGCTGTCCCTCGTCGTTTTGCCACTCGCTTGGGACTGCTCCTGCGATCGCGATAACCTCGGCCGCCGTCTTGACCAAGGTCGGAATCCGCGCGCCGAACGCTCGCTCGAACTCGTCTTCCAGCAGACGCATGAGTTCTGGCGCACTCAGAGACGAGCTGAACACCACGTTGCCCGAGTTCAGGTAGGTGACGACGTCGCCGAACCCAAGCTCCTCAAGAAGAGCCTTCAGGGCCTTCATGGACACGCGGGCTCCCTTGCCCACATTGATTCCGCGCAGCAGCGCGACGTGCTTCAAAGCCGTGCCACTCCCCCTCGATCGACGAAGCCTGCTTCCGAGAATACCGCGCGCGTCCTCCTCTGGGTACCTGTTCAGTCTGTCGGACGTTCACCATCGACAACCTGTGCGATCCACTGGCGCAGTATCGCTTCGAACGCCTGCCGTTGGGCCTCGATCTCCTTGACGTGGGCGAAGTCCACGGTGGCACGGTCCGGAGCCGCCCAACTGAGCATCTTCGAGGGGTCGGCGATCGCGAGTGAGGCCAAGTCACCCCGAGGCCTGGCGCCGCCATGCAGCACCACTTGGACACGTTCGGGGTGGTGGAGGTTCATGGTCGCGAAGTGGTCGCCTATCGCGTAGCTTGGCGCGTTCCACTTGATGGACTCGACGACACGGGAGTCGATCCCGCCAAGAATCGCGCGAAGAATCTCGACCGCGTCAACGAGCGGATGCTGCAGCTGCTCCATGTACGTCGCGACATCCTGAGTCTTGGCCATGACGCCTCCTGTCACATCGGGAACACACGATTCGTCACGGCAGGCGACTACTGCAAGACACCCGCGACCACGTACTCCGAAGCGACAAGGATCTCGCCGGAAGGAAGCCGGTAGATGGATGCGACGGTGGTTGTGCTCTCGCCGGCAACCGAGAACCCCACCGTATGGAGCTCGCGCGTCTCACCTGATACGGAGACCTCACGCACCAGATCGGGTACGCCGAGTTCATCGGCGAACGGGATCACCGCGGCGAGCTGCTGGCCTACTGCGGTGTCGCCGCCCCTCTCGGTAACTCGATCCTCGACGTTCTCGTTGGCCCACAGGACGACCAGCGACGAGGGGTCGATCAGCAGCAGATAGCTGTGGACTCCTTGTTCGCTCACGGTGAGAACCTCCGTTCGGATGCGGAGCTGTTGCCTATTGATTCCCACCGAGACGCGCAAAGCAGCGCGGGTGCCTACTCGCCCGTACGTTCGAAGATGAGGGACTCGTTCCCGCCACCGTCAAGCAGCGTCAACTGCGAGCCGGTGATCCTGAACGACCTGGCCTCGCCAAGGAGCGTCAGGTACATGGCCTCAGCACGCATCGCCGGTTCAGGGCCTGCCATCTCGGTCGCGGCCAGTGGCCCCGCCGAGAAGGCCCCGTCCGACCCCGCTTCATACGGTCCGAAGTAGCTGTTCACACCGCCGGTACCCGAGACCTCAGCATCAGCGAAGCTCGCCGTGATGGTCACGCTGGCGGGGTCAATGGAACTAACGCTCCACCCCACGAGCCTCCACTCCGTTCCGTCAAGCGGATCCGCTGTGGGGCTGCACCCGGCGACCCCGGTGACCGCAAGGGCGACCAAGACGAGTGCCGCCAAGAACTGGAAGAAGCGACTCATACGCACACCCCTTGTCAACTCAGTAGTAGCGAACCGATCGCTCGGCACGGCGCCCGATGGATACAACAAGCGGGACCTCTCAGGGCCACGCATGACCACAGTAGACACACTCGGGGGTGTGCACACACTGCAATCCGCCGCATTGCGGACAGGCCCAGCGCCCTTGCTCAGCCGCAACGAACGCCTCGATACCTTCATCGTGGATCACCCGCAGGTTCTCAAGCATGCTCATCCGGTACTTCGCGCGATACCTGGCGTCAAGCCGCTTGAGCCGTGGGCACGGGAACTTCCCGCAATCGCTACTGCAGAATGCGGCCTCATCCGACCGTATCACTTCGCAGTTGCGAATCGAGCACGCGAGGCATGACTTGGCTTTGCCCTCGTCTCCCGCCCGACATCCAAGGCACCCGTTCTTGTCCCGCACGAAGGCCATGCACAGGCCGCAGTCCATGCCACACGGCGCGATCAGCTCCGGTGCCAACGCATCGGGCAAGAGCCTCTCCCTTGGATTGACCCTGAGCGGCATCGGTCAACGCCTCCTGTCATCCCACCGGCCGATAGCTCACGTACAGCGTGCCGTTGTCGAACAGGCGCTGGTTCGCAAGCTTCAAGTCAAGCCGGATCCCGTCCGGCAGGCAGCGCGTGCCTCCGCCCACGATGACGGGCACGATGAACAGCTGATACTCATCGACCAGACCCGCTACGATCGCCTGGGCTGCGAGTGTCGGCCCACCAATCGAGATGTCACCCCTGAGCTCGTCTTTCATCAAACGGATGGCGTCAGGTTCGAAGCGGCGTTCGATCCTGGTGCGAGGGGCGTGCACCGAGTCAAGCGTCGTCGAATACACGACCTTGTCAGAAGCACGCCACAGCTCGCCGAACTCCACGATGTAGGCAGGCATGCCGGTACCCGTACCAAGCGTGTCCCACGCCGACATAACTTCGTACATCCGCTTACCCAGAAGGTTCGTGCCAATGGGGCGCTGCAGCTCGTTGGCGAAGGCGTGCACCTCGGCATCCGGCTCCGCCCAGTCAAAGCCGCCCGCCGCATCTGCGACGTAGCCGTCAAGTGACATCATCGCCGAGTAGATCAGTCGACCCATCGCGTGCACGCCCCCGTTCTCATCAGTGCAAACACGCCCGAGCTTGCGTGTACGGCATCGACACGTCCACACGCTGTCAGCTCGATACTACCTCGCGGACCTCTGCTGGGTGCGTTCGCATTCATGATGCGTTGGGGAGACGAAAGACGAACTGCCACGGTGCACGCTCCCGCACCAGTTCGCCACCAAGTTCGCCTACACAGTCCACGAGGCCGCGTCTCGAGAAGTGATTGATGTGCACGTCATTGTCGGTGAAGAGGCTGAATCTGGAGCTTGGCAGCGCCGCAGAGTAGGCGATTCTTGCCGCCCCGCCAATCCTGTTGGGTACCGAGATGTAGAGGATTCCCGCCGGGCGCAGAACGCTGAGTGCATCGCGGATCATCGTCTTGGGCTCCGGCACGTGCTCAAGAACGCTGTCGATGACAACGAAGTCGAACATCGACTCGAAATGCTCTGCCGAGAAGCAACCCTCGATCACCTGAATCAACCCATTGCCTCGTGCGTACCGCACCGCATGCGGATTGGGCTCGATACCCTGACACGACAGGCCTTCTTCGGCGGCAACCAACATGAGTGAGCCGATGCCGCAACCCACATCCAGCAGGCTGGAGCCTTGGGGGTGCAACCCGCGCAGCACACTCAGCAGATCCTGCGCTTCCCGGATGCACTCAGCGGAATGCCCGATATGCCATTCGAGGTCGCGACGCAGCGCGTCGTCATCCTCGGAGTAGCCAGGCCGCTGGAAGAAGGAATCGCACGAGGTGCAGTGGTAGAGCGGTGTACAGCGACCGGTCCGCGAACCGCGGACGCTCCACACGCTTCTCGCGCGTCGGGGGGCGCACAGG
>CAYXQU010000114.1:0-5950 GCA_964467305.1 uncultured Eubacteriales bacterium | reverse complement strand
GACAAGAGCGCCTACGGCAACGGCCATCCACAGGCCGCCATCGAAACCCAGCACCAACCTGACTGAAGCGTACATCAGGGCTACAGATGTCCCCGCCCTCACGATCCACCCGCCCCTGTAGACTGCAGATATCCCCTCGCGCCGCAGGAGCCACACCAGCACACCGGCTACGAACACCTCAGTCGCGAGTGTGGTGCCCGCCGGCGCATACATACCGAATCGTGGCACGAGCACGATGTTGATGCCGATGTTGGCGATCGCCGATCCCATGGTGATGATCCCGTAGAGCCGCTCGAAGCCCAAGGCGACGGCGGTGTACCCAAGTGACAGGCTCACCACGATGAATCCGGATGCCACCATGAGCACGGTGGCAACGGTCACCGCGGGCTCATAGGCCGGCCCCATGAGCGTCAGCACCGCTTCTCGGGCCACAGCGGCGCCGCCCACAGAGACTGCTGCTCCAAGCAAGGTGGTCACGCGCGTACTCACCCCAACCACAGCATGCGAGTCTCCGTCGGCTGCGGCTCGGGACATGCGCGGAAGAAGAACCGTGGCGTATAGACCGGCCAGCGAGTTCACAAACATGACCAGTCGGTAGCCTGCGGAGTAGTAACCCAGCGCAGCCTGCGTACCCAGCGCGCCGAGAACGATAAGGTCCGCGCTGGTCTTGAGACGGACGGCAAGTCCAGCGGTACCCACATGCACCGACGACTTCACATGTGCGACCATCCCTCGCACGTCAGTCACGACCTTGCGCGAGAGGTCGACCCAGCGGCGTGCGTGCCACCACATCAGGAGGGTGGTGAACGCGGCCTCTGCGGCCAGTGCGGCACCGGCGAGCCGGATATCGCTTGCCGACGAGACGGCGAGCACGATGATCACCGTGTACAGGCCACGACCAGCGGTGCGCGCCACACCCGCCCACCGCTGGTCTTCGTGGGCACTGTAGAGCCAGTCGACACTCAAGGCGGTCAAGGGGACGGCCCACACCATGGCCGAAAGAGCCGCCAATGTGAGCTCATCGCCTATCCACAACCATGCGACCAACCCCAGAATCGCCGCGCCAAGCCCTGCTGCGGCGACTCGTATTACCACGACTCGGCCCGCGAGCTGCGGATCCCCGTCGGTGCTTCGCGCAATGGCCTTCGAGGCGGTGACCGTGATTCCGAACGCAGCGGGAATCAAGGCGTAGTCAACGAGAGTCCTCGCGAGATTGAAAGCCCCGAAACCCTCGACCCCCAGTGCACGCGCAAGATGCGATGTCGCCCAAAGGGCGAGTACCGATCCCAGCACCGAGGAGACCGCCAGGGCGAGGAAGTTCACGACAACCCCGAGCCGCCGGGTTGATGGGTCAGAGGGGCTCACTGCCTGATCCTCCTCAACCCCAGGCGTTCTGGACACCGCGTCAGCCCGTCACCGAGCGCACGATGTCCAACAGTCCCCAGCCGAAGAACTGATCGAGGAAGTAGACAGCCGCCAAGGTCAAAGCGACGATGACCAACACCGAGAGGCCCACACTCAACACCCGCAATACGATCTGCGCCACCCGGCGCCCAGCCGGTACCGGTGGTATCCACTCCTCGGATGTCTCCGTGGTGGCGGTGGGTGCCGGTGTGCCGTAGTAGGAACGGTAGTAATAGTAGCCACCGGTGTAGTGCCCGTATCCATAGCCTTGCGCAGCCCGATTGCGCGTCTCATCGAGGCCCCAGACCGCCACGCCGATGATGCGTGCGCCCACCTTGCCCAGCAGTTCGACCGCGCGCTGTGCCGCGTCCGTCGTGGTAGAGCCGGCTTTGCTGACCATCAGGACGCCGTCGACCCAGCGTGCTATTGAGATCGGGTCGGCGACAGCGAGAACCGGCGGCGTGTCTATGATCACCCAGTCCGCCCACTCTGAGAGACTGTCGAGAACCTCCTTCATCTTCGCCGAACCCAGCAGCTCGTTTGGATTGGGAGGCATCTTCCCGGCTGTGAGCACCAAAAGATGCTCATCTCGCGGTCTTTGCAACGCGGTCTTCAACGGGTGCACCCCAAGCAAGACCTCGGATAGTCCCACCTCGTTGGTGACGTCGAAGAACTGGTCGACGGTGTGTCTGCGGAAGTCACACGAGACCAAGACAACCTTCTTGCCGGACTGCGACAGCGACATCGCGAGGTTGGCAGCGACCGTCGACTTCCCCTCCGCTGGCGCTGCCGATGTCACAAGCAGCGTCTTGAGGTTGTTCTCGAAGTTGATGAAATCCAGTGAGTTGCGAATCACGCGGTACGCTTCGGCTGCAGCAGAGCCGGGAGCCTCGACGATCGTCAGCCGGCGCTTGGCCGTCTTGTCGGCCTTCTCCACCGGCACGATGCCCAACACTGCGGCACCGTAGACCCTCTCGGCCTCCTCGCTCGACTTGATGGTGTTGTCGAGGTAGTTGCCGAGAAACGCCATGCCCAGGCCGAAGACCAGTCCGACGGCAGCACCCAATCCGACATTTCTCGGGATGTTTGGGGAGATAGGCGTCTCGACTGCGACCGCGCTTTGCACCACGGCACCGGACCCGCTCTCAAGTTGCTCGTTGATACGCAGCTGCTCATACTTCTCGGCCAACGTCGAATACGTGTCGGTGACTATGGTGAGCTCGGTGGCAAGCTCCTCGGATCGCCCGCTCGAGGCGATACGACGGCCAAGCTCCAAGATCTCCTCACGCGTCTGGTCCAGTCTCAGCTCGACCTCGTCGGCTGCTGCGCGTATCGAGGCTCGTTTCCGATCCCGGGACGCCGCTACGTACTCCTCTGCCATCGTGTTGGCGATGTCACGCGCTTCTTCCGGAGTGGAAGCGGTCGCTTCGATCACGATCACGTTGGTCTGGCCCACCGCGGCCACGCTGACCCTGTCGAGGAGTCTGTCGGGAGTCTGCTGGAGTCCCAGCTTCTTGACGGTCGCCTCGGCAACCGGCCTGACCTCGACAAGCTGCACCTGTGTCTGCAAGGCCCGCTCCGGCTGGCTCGACAGGTCAGGCAGAACGGTACCGAACAGTGCAGCACCGGCATCTGTCTCAGAGATGAGTACCTTGGTCTGCGCCGAGAAGACCTTGGGCTGAACCAGACTGACGGTGAGAGCGACCACCGTCACGATCACCGTAGCTAGGATGATCACGCCCCTGCGGGCGCGGATCACGTTCAGATAGTCTCGTAGCTCCACCTGGCTTGCCTGCCCCCTCGCAAAAGGAACATCACTGCCCGGTGGCGTCTTCTGACTCTACCAGGCGGGCCAACACCCATACCTCTGCCTGGTCGGACTCACTGCGAAGTGCCACCAGGTCGCCCTCGCTCGTGCCGCTATCGGTGACGATGTCCACTGCGATAGTAGCGGTATTCGGGCCCTGTGTGGTGTTCTTGACGACGATCTGCTTCACTTCGCCGGCCGCGATCATCCCCACGAGGTCCTTGTGCACCTCATGTTCGGCCATGATGGCGTTGAGTGCATCGATGTCCACGTCTTCTATCTTCGGAGATGCCGCCTCACCCGAGCCCGTTGCCACGTGCCCTCCCGCAGTGATGTCGGCGAAGAACCAGCGCTCCCCGATCCGACGCAGGCGCAACGTACCCGGGAGCCGCTGTCCATCGGTGTCAACGACCTCTGCCTGCACGGTGGCCAGATCGTCTTGCACGCCTACGGAGCGCAAGTCCAGGGAGGCGAAGTCGCCGTTGATCAATCGCCTGATGTTCTTCTGTGAGTCGATCTGTTCTTGCCACACCTGTAGTGCGAATGACTCTGGCATCCCCGCGGGCAGCTCCAGTACCGGGTCGGCAACGGACTCATCCGCAACGGCGACTGCATCAGCCGTTGGCTCTTGCGTCTGTGCAGAGAACAGACCGGCTACGACGGAACCTCCGTCGAAGTACAGCCAAGCGAACGCCACCATCGCCCCGGCAAGCACCACACCGACCGTGGCGATCGCGAGGCCGACCTTGGTCGTCTTGTTCGTCTGGGCCACTTCGTCCATACGAACCGCCTTTTCTCCATAACGGACAACGCCCGAATAGATCCAACCTGCTCCCAAGAAGCGTACAGCCTCCCGATGTGCTCATCGGCAGCCGTGCGACACGACCTTAGCGCGATTGGCCAAGCACAGGTACCTTCGCGGCCGGAAGCGAGCTCGTCGCTCGGCCTTCCCTCACGAGATCGCGCAGTTCTGTGCCGGACTTCAACAGGCACGTCCCAACCCCCGCAGAGAGCTGCCGATACACGCCATCGCGATCCGTCTCAGGTAGATCGGCCAGAGCGCCGGCCAAAGCGACCGCACGTGTGCCATCCACCGTGATCGCACCCTCTGAGAAGATCTCGAGTGTTCCATTGACATACGAACTCACGGAACGACCCATCCTCAGTCCAATGGGCCCGCAGTCGTCGACCATCGCGGCCCAGCCGCCGGCACTGACTGAGACCCACTCCATGTCGCTCGTACCGGTCTGCAGTGACACGGCGTCGCGCACCGCATCCCCGCCACCATATGGCAGCGCCTCGCGAGCGTTTCTGGCGCTGGTTCCTGACACCGTGCTCTCTTCGTACGGATTCAACGGTGAGATCGTGCCGGTCTCGAGATCGACAACGAAAACGAGAGCCGCAACACCAGCGCCGCCGGAGTCCGGCGACTCCAAAATCAGCACCAACCGTTGGTGTTCGGAGTGCGCAACTGGTAGCTCGATCAAACCGACTTGGCCCGCATACCAGACGATACCGAGAATGGCGGCTGCGACAAGCAGTCCCGCGACGACGCTCGCCATGACGCCCCGCGTCACGGACCCGACTCCAAATACGCGACCACGCCATCTGCGATGCCATCTGCAAGTTTGTCTTGGTAGTGAGGGCTCGCAAGCAGCCGGTCCTCAACAGGATTCGACAGAAACCCGCACTCGACAAGCACCGAAGGCACCTTCGCCCAGTTGAACCCGGATAGATTCGAACGCGGCGTGATACCGCGGTCGATCGCACCGGTCGACTCCACCACTCCTGACTGGACGTACTGCGCCGCCTTCTTGGATGCCGGAGAGATTCGCTTGGTCCACTTGGTGGTGTCCGGATACAGGGTCGACACTCCCGCAGCGGCCTGATCGGGACTCCCATCGCAGTGGATTCGGACGAACAGATCCGCCTTGGACTTGTTGGCGATCTTCGCACGCTCCACGTTGCTGACACTGACGTCGTTGGTGGTCCTCGTCATCACCACCTCGACCCCGCGAGATTCGAGCTCCTTCTTCAGATTCGTGGCGATCTGGAGCGTGAGTTCATACTCCGGGATCTTCGTGGTGACTCCGGTCGCGCCGCCGCTCACGCGCTGCTTGGTCTTCTTCGACTTCGGGGCGATGGGTTCGGGTGTGATGTCGGCATGAGCCTGATGCCCGGGATCGATACACACGACCCAGCCCGACTCAACCTGACCGTAAGCCGTGTCCGCGGCGGCTGCATCTCCCGGAGCAGCCGCTCTCACGAGGAGGGTGATTACCGCACCTTGAGAGGCCAGCTCGCCGGTGGCGGGTTCTTGATGGACCACGATCATGCGGTCGGTCGCCTTGCCACCGTCCTCAGCACGGACAACGTGTCCGAGACTCGCGGCCTCAAGCACCGCTTGTGCCTCACCAACGCTCAGGCCGGTGAGGGCCGGAACCTCGACTTGCGCGACGACACCAGTGACCAGCGTGGACTCTTCGGCCTGCACCACCGAGGTGCCGCCGATGGCCGAGCTGTCGGTGGGCGTCGACCCCAGCACCACCATCCCCACGACCAGGGCACCACCGACCAACACGACAGCCGCCACTGCCAACACGTGCCCCGGAGACAGTCCGTGTTTGTCCCGAGACCGGCTGCGCAGATGCCCCCGACCATGTGGACCGATGCGCATGAGTACCCTTCGTGGTGGGCCCGGTAGGATTCGAACCTACAACCAAGGGATTATGAGTCCCC
>CAYXQU010000113.1:0-5975 GCA_964467305.1 uncultured Eubacteriales bacterium | reverse complement strand
GTGGGTCGCTACGAGGCCGAGCACCGCGGTGGCTACGAAGCGGCCCTCGCCGAGCTGAGCAAGTAGGCACCCGTGGCTCCTGAGCGAACGGGGCGCGTTCCCGCCGAAGTGGGGATCAAAGCGCTCGACGCATCCGGGATCGCGACGCTGCTCCAGGAGATGGGGCAGCCTCAGTATCGGGCCAAGCAGATCGTGCGTTGGCTCTACAACCGCGGCGTCTGCTCGTATCAGGAGATGACCGATCTTCCAGCCGACCTGCGAGACGACCTCGCAGGTCGGCTGGCGTTGCCGGTGCCACAGGTGGTGCAGCGGCAGGTGTCTAAGGACGGCACCCGTAAGTACCTGCTTCGCTTGGCGGACGGCACGACGGTGGAGACGGTGGGGCTTCCCGCACAGGATCGCCTCACGGTGTGCTTCTCAACACAGGCGGGTTGTGCGATGGGGTGCAGCTTCTGCGCGACAGGGGCCGCGGGCTTCACGCGTGACCTGGGGCCCGGCGAGATGGTCGATCAGGTTCTCGCGGTGAGCCGAGACTTCGGTGCTCGGGTGACCAATGCCGTCGCCATGGGGCAGGGCGAGCCCTTCGCCAACTACGACGCCACCGTGGGTGCGCTGCGGCTCATGAACTCACCGGACGGCCTGGGGATCGGCGCTCGCCACCTCACGGTTTCGACGTGCGGGCTGGTGAGCGGCATCCAGCGCTTTGCCGCGGAGCCGGAGCAGTTCACCTTGGCTGTCTCGCTGCACTCGGCTGTGCAATCCACCCGAGACGTCATGATGCCGGGCGTCCGTGCCATAGGCCTTGACGAGCTTCGTGAAGCGCTCATCGGCTACGCGCAACAGACCGGCAGGCGGCCGTCACTTGAGTACTCGCTCGTGTCCGGAGTCAACGACACCGAGACCGAGCTCCAGGCGCTCGTGTCCTACTGCCGCGGGATGCTCATCCACGTCAATCTCATCCCGATCAACCCGGTCACCGAGTCTGGCTACACGCGACCTGACAGCGAGGCCCTGGATCGCTTCGCGCGGGCCCTCGCGCAGGCTGGCGTCGAGGTCTCCGTCCGGACCGAGCGCGGCGCCGACATCGATGCCGCCTGCGGTCAGCTCAGGCAGCGCTCCTCCTGATCGAGGTGCGGTCGGCCGCCAGAGTCAGCCGTCGCTCCGCTCCATCTCGCACACCGTACCGAATGCGGGACATGTTCCGCAGATGTGGCGGTCCCACCGATCGCGCGCGGGAAACGCCGATTGGGTGATGGCGGCATGCCTGGCGACCATGTCTTCTCGGATGGAGCCCGCATCGTCTGCGGTGAAGTGGTAGCGCACCTCCTCGGGTTCCCCCTGCGAGGTCACGGCCTGCGGTCTGCTGAACACGACCTCGATGTCTGTGGCACCGTCGGCCAGCGCTGCGTATGCATAGATGCTCGCTTGCAGCCGGTAGCGTGAAGCGAGTTCGTCCGGGTCGCCCGAGCGCCCTGTCTTGTAGTCGACGATGAGCGCGCTGTCGCCACTGCGCGCGTACGCGTCCACCGATCCCACCAGGATGAAGCCTCCGCCCTCCCCCGCCACCGGAATCAGGAACGGCCACTCAGCCGCGCGGCTGTCGTGACGCGCGAGATCAGCGGCGGTCTGCGAGCCGATGAAGGCGGCGACCGCGTCTCGCAGCTCACCCAGGCGTGAGCCGGGCAGCCCCATCGATGCTGCGACCGCCCGAAGTCGCTCCTCGTCGAGCTTCACGCCGGTCACGTGCAACTCAAGCGCGGCGTGCACGACGCTGCCCAGCACCAGGGGGTCAGAGGATTCCGAAGTGACCCGGGAGCCCATGCGCAGCACCCGGCTGACCCAGTAGCGCTTCTGACACGTGTCGAACGTGCTGAAGTCGGTGAACGACAAGCGGGGCGCCACGGCGGCTTGCCCCGTGGCCTGCCCCTCGGACGTTTCCAGCACGGTGGGCGACAGCTGAGCAATGGAACGGGACTCTTCGCCAATCGTCGAGGCAGGGGCGTCGGGTGGCGCACTTCCGGCATCTGCACGGGCGTCGTGCCACGCTGCTGCGTCGATCATCGTCACGGCGCAGGTCGCTCCGTTGTCATCGAGCTCCATGAGGCTCCGTTGGCCGTCCGGCTCCAGTCCTTGACCAACCGCGTTGCGAACCCAGTCGATTGCCAATGGGCCGTCTGGGTCCGGCTCGTGCGAGAATGCACCCGCACCGCTCAGCAGCAGCACGTCTCGCGCGCGCGTGCATCCAACGTAGAACAAGCGCTGCTTCTCGGCTCGCGCATCGCGATCCTCGACGGTCTCTCGCCGAGCGTACCCTGCCGAGTAGGTGTCCGAGGAGTTCTTGGTGCTCGAGAAGCTCGAGGGCAGTCGCAGACACACCGTGGCCTGTTCCGCATCGGACTCCCACAAGGCGATCGAGCGGTCGGTGGCACCTGTCGCGCCCAACTCAGGCAGCGCCACCACAGGAAACTCGAGACCCTTCGAGCTGTGGATGCTCATGATCTGAACGACGCCTTCGGCGGAAGCGACATCGGTGGCCGGTGTCGTGTGTTCGCCATAACGTTCGCGAGCATCCAGCGCCGCCACGAACGCGGCGGGACCCGAGTCACCCGTGGCCTCCGACTCTGATGCCAGCGACAGGAGCTTCATGACGTTCGCAAGCGCGTCAGAGCCCGCCAGCGATTGCGCCGCAAGTACCAAGTCGTAGTCCAGCCGCTCCATCGCGCGCACGATGAGCTCGGGCAGGGGTACCGCGCCAGCCGTCGTACGCGCCGCGTCCACTGCATCCACCAAGGCCGCCAGCGCAGTTGCGTCCTCTCCGCGAAGCGACTCGGCCGCGTTTTCAACCGCCTCCCACAGCGTCGCACCCGTGTTCTTGCGAAGCGCGCCGATCTCCCACAGCGCGTCATCCGAGACGCGAACCGCTTCCGACGCGAGGAGCGTCGCGAGGGGCTGCTCATGCGCGGGATTCACGATCACGGCGAGCAGGGCGCGGATGGTCACGATCTCCGGTGCCGAGAAGAATCTGCTGCCCCCAACTACCGATACCGAGAATCCCTTGCGCGTCAGGGCATCGGCGTAGACCTGGGCGTGGCGGTACCCGCCCAGCAGCACCACCATGTCGCTGGGAACGAAGCCGTGGTCGTCTCTTAGCTGCGCGAAACGCTCTGCAACGACATGCGCCTCGACCAACCTCGCTCCCCTTTCGGGCGGCGAGTTCCTCTCAGTCTTGACGAACGTCACCTCGGCCCGAGGCACATCCTCGGGCAACTCGACACCACCGGCCTCGCGTCCCGACGACAGCGCCATGTACGACTCGCCGAACAGCGGCTGGAACACGTGGTTCACGAAGGCCAGGACGTCTGCATGGGATCGATAGTTGACCGTCAGCTCGAACTCGCGAGCGCCCAACGAGCGCATATGCGCCCGATGTTGCCTATAGACCTCGACCTGCGCGCCCCGGAAACGGTAGATGGACTGCTGGGCGTCGCCCACGGTACACAGGTTCTCGCCCGCCGCCGCCGAGACGAGCGCCAACTGCAACGCGTTCGTATCCTGGAACTCGTCCACCATCGCCAGAGTGAAGCGCTTTTGGACCGCCCGCCTCACGTCATCTCGCTCCCGCAGCAGCTCGACGGTTCTGACCTGCAGGTCCTCGAAGTCAAGCACGCCTTTCTCGGACTTGAGCCGCGCGTACTCCTGCTCGAACGCGAGCGTCAGGCCGATCAGCGCCGCCGCCTTGGACTCCAACGCAGTGGTGGCCGCCTTCGCGATGAGCTCAGCCCGGTGCTCCTTGGCCTGAGCCACTGTCTCCTTGATGGCCCGCGCGTGGCCCTTGGGGTTGAAGCGCTCAAGCGTCTTCCATATTTCGGAGGCGAGCTGCGTGTCGTCGAGTTGCGAGCGCCCCAGCGCCTCGAGCATGTCGACCGTCTCGCAGCAGCCCTCCAGGAGCTGCGCCGCCTGTTTCCCGGGGTCCCCGCACGAGCGAACGTCCTCGCGGGCATTGCCCAGGACTTCGATCGCCCTGTCCAGTAACCGCTCTGCCGGCCACCCCCGCTCCGCTACGAGGGCTAGCGTGTGCGGTCTCGTCGTATGGTGGTCGGCCAATCCGAGAACCGCCGAGTAGACCTCGTCGAACCTGTACGTCGAGAACAGCTCCGCCGCAGCGTGCATATCGTCGCGACGGCACGCATCTTCGAAGGCTCGCTCGCGCAGGATCTCAACCCTCGCCCCCTCAAGCAGCGCGTACGAGGGGTCGAGGCCTGCCTCGAGCGCATACCGTCTCAGCAGCCGCGAGCAGAAGCCGTGAATCGTGCTGATCCATGCCGCGTCGCACTGCCTGGCCTCGTCGACCCTTCCCGATTCGTTCAACGCCGCCCGCACACGCTCAGCGATCTCGCCGGCTGCCTTGTCGGTGAATGTGATGGCGAGAATGCGATCGACCGCAGCAGGGATCCAGTCGGGATCACCGGACTCTCCCAACGCGTTGACGAACCGATCCACGAGAGTCCGGGTCTTACCCGAACCCGCGCCCGCGCTGATGAGCACGGCGCCCCTCAGGGCGGCAGCCGCCTCGCGTTGCTGCGCATTGGGGCCCGTCATGATGCCTCCCGCGGGCATACCTGTGCTGCAAGACAGTGCTCACATGCGCCAGCCAGTGGCCTTGGGTCGATCGCGCCGGCACGCATGCCCTCGTAGGCTCGCGAGACCACGCCGCGCGCATCCTCGATCAGCGCCTCGATACCTTCGGGCTCAAGCGCGTCGGTCCGCGTTCCTCTACCGCCCAGATCAAGACATCCGGCCTTCCAGAACCCTCTGACCTTGAGATTTCGAAGCGAGCGGTACACTCCTCCTGCCACCGGGGCCCCGAAGTGCTCGGATGCCGCGACCGCGTAGATGATGGGCTGAAGCAGCCCCTTGGGTAGCAGCTGGTTGGCCCCCGCGATCGCAGTGGTCGACTTGTAGTCGACGGCGACAACGCCGGCCGGCCCGGACTCGACCCGGTCGATCCGACCCCCGATCCGCACGCCCCCGAACACGAACTCCCTGCCCGCGGCGGCCCCGAAGGGCATCTCGTGAGCCACTGGCGCGAATCCGGGCGTGATGTCGGCGTCGTCGATCACGATCGAACGTGCCCTCGAGCCTGCCGCCGCCAGCTCGATCTCCTCGGCAAGCCCATCGCTCTTGCCTTGCCAGGTCGCCGCATGCTCGAGCTGGACCTCCTCGTACAGCGCCAGAGCCTCGTCCAGCCTGTCGGGGGACACGCGCTGGTGTCCCAGCGCGTTCCAGCGGTCGTAGAAGCTCTTGAGGAGGCCATGCGAGAAGCTGCCAGCCTCGCGAGCCCCCAGGGTCACGTCGATCTCTGAGGGTCTGAGCACGTAGTCGAGGTACCAGCGATACGGACACGCCAGGTAGCGCTCGAGCTGCGACGCGGATATCTCGCGCTCATCCAACGAGCTTTGCAGCTGAGCACGTGCCCGATCCAAGCCCTGTCGCCGTCCGACGCGGGGGGCTCCGGTGCCGCGGGCTCGCGCGAGCAACCTTCCTGGCGTGATGGACGGCAACGAGAGCACGGCGGGCACCTGAACGGCGCTGGCCAGGCCGAAGGACGCATCGCTGTCCCCGTCGGCCCCCCACGCCACCCGCTGGTGCACCTCGTCCCAGAACACCGACGGCCTCAGTCGCTCGTGTCTGTCGTTGGTCGCCTGCCTACTCAGAATGAGCCGCTCGCTCGCACGGGTGAAGATCGCGTAGAACAGCATCCGCTCTGTCGCGCGCTCATCTGCAGATGGATGGCCTCCCAACCCGCGCGCAAGCTCAACGGAGAGCTGCGGGTCGCGCTCCGGGGAGAACTCCTCGGCATTGAGCCCCATGATGATGACGGCCTTGAAGCGCCGGCCCTTCAGCCGATGGGCCTCTGTGATGTGCACCGCCCCGGGTGCCTTCCGCTCCCCTGCCACCACGACCCCACGCAGGGC
>CAYXQU010000112.1:0-6064 GCA_964467305.1 uncultured Eubacteriales bacterium | reverse complement strand
GCTGGGTCGCATCGATGAGCATGGCGACGACGTCGACATCCTCAAGGGCCTTGAGCGCACTGCGGTTGAGTTCCTCGCCCAACGCGTCGTGGGGCTTGTGCAGTCCGGGGGTGTCGACGAGCACCACCTGCGCGTCGTCACGGTCTATGACCGCCCTGAGGCGGTGACGCGTGGTCTGTGGCGTGTCGCTCGTGATGGCGACCTTAGTTCCCACAAGAGCGTTAGCCAGTGTCGACTTGCCGGCGTTAGGCCGACCTACCAAAGCGACGAATCCGCTGTGAAGCGGCTGGTCAGCCGAGCTGTCAGGTTTGGGCACGCCTACTTCGTCTCATCTTGGTCGAGGTAGCCACGCACGAACGCCTCGGGAAGCAGTTCATCGAGAGTGCGTACGTCCACCTTCTCGCTGGTCCCGCCCATGACCACCCGCATCTCGGGGTTGAACTCGGCCAGGGCCTGACGGCAGCAGCCGCACGGAACCGTAGGAGACTCGGAGTCACCCACCACCGCCACCGCTTGGATGTCGCGGAAGCCGTGGGCCACAGCGGCGGCCAATGCAGCACGCTCGGCGCACAACGTAGCCCCGTAGGCAGCGTTTTCGACGTTCACGCCCCGGAATATCTCTCCTTCAGCGGTGAACACGGCAGCCCCCACCCGAAACCCTGAATAGGGAGCGTATGCCGCCTCCTGGACGTCACGGGCCTGAGCGAGCAGCAACAGCTCGGCGGCGGACAGTCTATGCATCAGACACCCCTTCTGTCGCCGAGCCATTGGGCTCGACGGTCAACTGACGGATCCTCGTGCCTTCCAAGTCCGTCACCGTGAGACGGACTCCTTCGATCACCACCGATTCTCCCCGCTCGGGTATGCGTCCCGCAACCTCGGTGAACAGACCGCCCACCGAATCGGCCTCGGTGTCCAGATCCGTCCCGAACAGCTCGTTGAGCTCATCGACCGGAAGACGCGCATCGACGCGGTATCTCCCCTCGCCTTCATCGACGACCAGCGGCTCCTCGCTATCGTACTCGTCGGCTATGTCACCAACGATCTCCTCGAGCAGGTCCTCGAGGGTCACGAGCCCTGCGGTACCACCATACTCATCCGCGACGATGGCGATGTGCGTGCGCTCGCGCATCTCGACCAGCAGCTCCTCGACCGGCTTGGTCTCCGGCACGAAGTAGGGTTTGCGGGCCAGTTCGATGGCGAGCCCATTGCCGCGACGCGCCGCAAGTGCGACGAGCAGGTCCTTGGCGTAGAGCACACCTCGCACATCGTCGACGGTGTCGTGGTACACCGGAAGCCGAGAAAAACCTGTCGAAGCTATCACTTCCACCGCCTGATCACACGTCGCCGTGTCAGGGAGAGCCGCCATGTCTGTCCGAGGAACCATGACCTCGCGCACGACCTTCTCGGCGAAGTCGGAGACGGCCTCGAGCAGCGCCTCCTCGGCCTCCTCACGCTCGGCGTCGTCTTCGGCACTCGTGCCACGCCACTCCGCGCTCACCGCCCAAGGCGGCAGTGTCCGGTCCGCACCGGCCACGTCGACCGCCCACTTCCAGGGCGCGCCCAGCACGGCGGCCAGCGGGTACAGGGCATTGGTGACCGCGAGCGCCACCGGAGCCGCGTCAAGGGCGATGCGCTCGGCGTTGGTGGCCGCCAGCGTCCGTGGCAACGCCTGACCCAAGGCGTGCACCACTGCTGTTGAGATCACCACGGCCACAAGCGCATACAGTCCCCAGGCCCACTCGTACGCACCACCCAACCTCGAGATGACGGCGCCCGAGGTCACCGCGACCGCACCGTATGCCAGGCCGGCGACCAGCATCGCGACCGCACGCAATCGGTGTCTGCGCTCCGCGAGCACCGCCAGCTGCCTCGAGCCACGCCTGCCCGCCTCAGCGAGCCGGTGCACCCTGCCAACCGACAACAGCATCACCGAGGTCTCCGATGCGGCCATCACCGCACCCATCACCAGCAGCACCGCCGCAACAGCGACTGCGACTATCAGCACGTCGACTTCCCTCTTCTCGGAACGAACGCGTCACGTACGGACTAGCGGAAGAACAGCTGGAACACCAAGGTCACCACGACGATGCCAAGCAAGGTCCCCACGATCACCTGGGGAACGGTGTGGATCTGAGCCTCAACACGTGTCTGAGCCACGAGAAACGCGATCAGGTATGCGAGCGCCAGCGCACCGGCGCTACCGGTGGTGAAGCCCACCACCGTCGCGGCACCGAAGGCAAGCGCAGCATGACCGGATGGCCACCCGCCCTGCATCCATGTGCCTTCCTTCGAGACGGCCTTGAGCGCCAGAACGGCGAGCAGCACCACGCCCAATGCGATCACGGTGAGGTCGGCCGCGGCGAACCTGACGGTCTGCAGCCCCCGTGAGAGCAGTTCTTTGAACGGGTCGAACAGCACGAGGTACGCGACGACCAAGGCGTTGATCGCCGCGATGAGCACCGCGCTCGCCGCAACGTCTTTGGCGACTTTGGCCACGGGGTCGTAACGGTCCACAGCGATGTCGACAGCCGACTCGACCGCTGTGTTGAGCAGTTCGGTGATGAACACCAAGGTGATCGCGAAGACGACTGCCACGAGCTCCAGCCGGGAGACTCCCAACAGCAGGCTTGCCACAGCCGCGGCGAACGCGAGTCCCAGATGGATCCGCATATTGCGCTGCGTGCGAAGCGCGAACACGATGCCCTCGATCGCGTAGTTGAAGCTCCAGATGATCGAGCGGCTCTTCACGACGGAGTCTCTCAAGCGGAGGCCGCGGTCCACGCTTCGAGCAACACGCGCTCGCGCGACTGCATCGCCTCGGCGTCCTCATCGGTCTCGTGGTCGTAGCCCAGCAGGTGAAGGATGCCGTGGACCAGAAGCAAGTTGAGCTCCTCTTCCACGGTGTGCCCGTACTCGATGGCCTGAGCCTCGGCCACTTGCGGGGCGATCACCACGTCACCAAGCGTGATGAGCTCTTCTGGTCCCACGACAGGGCAGGGATCATCGCACGGGAAAGACAGCACGTCGGTGGGCCCCTCTTTGGAGCGGTACGACGTGTTGAGCTTCGCCATCTCCTCGATGTCGACGATGGCGATGGACAGCTCGCACGCCTCCGGCGTGTCCTCACGCTCCAGCACGAAAGCGGCCAGCCTCACGAACGCCGACTCATCGAGTGGTTCAGGCTCGCGATGGCTCACAACGCTGATCTGCATATGCCTCCCTCACAGGTGCGGACAGCGGTTGGGGATACTCGCATCGTGCATGGAGCATACCCACAAGCATCCGGGAGAACGTCTCGGTGACCGCAGCGATCTCGGCCTCGTCGAGTCCGGACTCCTCGAGCTGGTGATCGTGGATCTTGTCGTCGACCACGAACCGCACGGCGGTCTCGATGGCCGAGGTTGTGGGTTCCTTGAGGGCGCGAATGGCCGCCTCACACGAGTCGGCGAGCATGACCAGCGCTGCTTCCTTGCTGGTGGGGCGCCCCCCGTGATACCGGAAGTCGCCCTCGTAGGCACCGGCGTCGGCCTCGGCGGCCTTGTAGTAGAAGTACCGGACGAGCGATGTTCCGTGGTGCTCGCGGATGATGTCTTTGACCGGCTCGGGAAGCTCGTACTCATCGGCCAGTTCGAGCCCGTCTCCCACATGAGACGTGATGATGAGCGCCGACAGTGACGGCTTCTCGTCATCATGCGGGTTGTGGCCTTCGGCCAGGTTCTCGAAGAAGAAGCACGGCCGCTTGATCTTGCCCACGTCGTGATAATAGGCACCCACGCGGGCCACGAGCGGATCGGCACCCACGGCCTCGGCTCCCGCCTCGGCCAGGCTGGCGACCGCCAGCGAATGCGTATAGGTCCCCGGTGCTTCTGTCATGAGCCGCCTGAGCAGCGGATGCACCGGACTGGCCGCCTCGACCATGCGTACGTCGTATCGCGAGATGAGGATGCGCCTGACGATGGGCACGACGGCGACACCGGAGATCGCGGCGACGAAGGCGCCAACCCCGCCCCACAGGGCAGCCCGCAGGGCCTCTGCATGAGACGTGCGCGTCAGAGTGTCACCCCAGTATGCGACGAACGCACCCAAGGCGCTGGCACCAAGAACGGTGACGACCGCGGCGCCATACAGGATCCGCCTGCTCTCAGGCCGCATGGCGAGCGCACGCGAGGTGACGCGGGGCAGATGCCCCATATGCCGGCGGCGCGGCTCAGGCACCCGGACCATCTGCCATCAAGTGCTCCTCATGGCGCTGGTACGCCGTGACGATGCGCTGAACGAGCTTGTGCCGGACGACATCCTTGCCGCTGAGTTCGACAAACGCGATGTCGCCAACTCCGTCGAGGATGCTGCGAACCTGCCTGAGCCCCGAGACACCACGCGGCAGATCGACTTGCGTGACGTCACCCGTCACGACAATGCGGGAACCGAAGCCCAGGCGGGTGAGAAACATCTTCATCTGCTCTGCGGTGGTGTTCTGCGCCTCATCAAGGATCACGAAGGAGTCGTTGAGTGTCCGGCCTCGCATGTACGCGAGCGGTGCGATCTCGATGACTCCGCGCTCGAGCATCGAACTGGACTTCTCGGCATCCATCATGTCGAACAGCGCGTCGTAGAGCGGCCGCAGGTACGGGTCGACCTTCTCGGTGAGCGTGCCGGGCAGAAACCCCAGCGACTCCCCCGCTTCGACAGCCGGGCGCGTGAGGATGATGCGGCCGATCTGCTTGCGCTTGAGGGCCTCGACGGCCATGGCCATGGCGAGGTAGGTCTTGCCGGTGCCTGCAGGGCCGATCCCGAACGTGACGGTGTTGGAGCGGATGGCGTCGACGTAGCGCTTCTGCCCGGAGGTCTTGGCGCGGATAGCCTTGCCTTTGTGGGTGAGGATCACGTCACTGTGCAGAGCGGTTGGCGTGCATTCGCCACCTGCGAGCAGGTCGATCGAGCGCTCGATGAAGTCCGGAGTCAGCTCCACGCCGCGCTCAACAAGACCGATCATCTCGGAGAACAGCGCTGACACCGTGGCGGAATCACCGGGTTCACCAGCGATGGTGATCTCGTTGCCTCGCACAGAGATGCGCGGGTCGAACTGGTCTTCGATGAATCTCAGAAGTGAGTCGCCCTGGCCGAGCAGGCGTGTCATGTCCAGTCCGGGCGGAACGACGAGTCGAATCTGGGTGGATTCCACGGTGGTGCGGTACACCTCAGTTCATTGCCGGCAAAAAGGTCGCGCACCGGTCGTCACACCCAACCGGAGCCGCGAAGCCATTCTATCACCGGAGGGACGGGCACTGCAGCAGCCCGTGCCCACGAAACGGTCACCGGCATCGCACGGACTCAAGAGCGACATCGACGACGTCACCAACCGCGACACCCGCGGGGGCATCGAGAGTGACTCGAAGGTAGTCGCGTGTGGTGCCATCCGCCACACCCTGCGAGACGGACTCGACGAGCAGCTCAGCGACAGAAGTCCGCCGAGAAGCGATGTAATCGGCGCGCAGCTTCTCCCCAACCTCGCGCAACTGTCCGGCGCGCGCCGCCCGTGTCTGCGGGTCCAGCTGCGGCAGAGACGCCGCTGGAGTGCCGGGGCGTTCGCTGTAGCGGAAGACGTGGATCTTCGAGAAGCCCGCCTCGCGCACGAGCGCGACGCTTTGCGCGTGGTCCGCTTCCGTCTCGCCGGGGAAGCCCGCGATGACGTCGGTGGTCAGGGCGAGTCCGGGCACCGCCGCACGCGCGGCCGCCACCAGGCCCAGGTAGCGCTCGCTGTCGTAGTGGCGACCCATGGCGAGCAAGATGCGGTCGCTACCGCTTTGCAGCGGTATGTGCAGGTGCTCACAGACGGCGGGAGTCGTGGCGATCACCTCCAGAAGCTCTTGCGTCAGATCGGGTGGCTCGAGGCTCGACAACCGGATGCGCGAAACGCCCGTCGCAGCCACGCCCGAGATGACCGCGGCCAGATCGCGCTGACCATCTCGGTAGCGGCCGATGTTGATCCCGGTGAGCACGATCTCTGCGACCCCGGCTTGCACGAGGGCGTCGGCCTCTTCAACGATCATCTGAAACGGCG
>CAYXQU010000111.1:0-6092 GCA_964467305.1 uncultured Eubacteriales bacterium | reverse complement strand
GCCTTGACGCCCAGTTCGGTCTCGATCTGATCACGCATCGCCTCACTCCAAGGCTCAGCGCCAAACACACCCACCCGAAGCGGCAGCGTCTTGGGATCGATACCCATCTCCCGTGCGGTCTCGGCTATCAGCAACGCGTAGCTGGGGGTGCAGGCAAGGACCGTGGTCCCAAAGTCCTTGAGAACCTGCACCTGCCGCTTGGTGTTACCGCCCGAGATGGGGATCGTCAGCGCGCCGAGGCGCTCCGACCCGTAGTGTGCTCCAAGACCGCCGGTGAACAGCCCGTAGCCGTAGGTCACCTGGACGACATCGTCTGCGGTGGCCCCGGCGGCGGCGAACGTGCGTGCCATGAGGTCCGACCACATCGAGATGTCATCGCGCGTATAGCCCACGACGCTGATCTGCCCGGTGGTCCCGGAGGACGAGTGGACGCGTACGATGTCGTGCAGCGGCACCGCAAACATGCCGTACGGGTAGGCGTCGCGTAGATCGTCCTTCACGGTGAAGGGCACGCGTCGCATGTCTGAGAGGCTTTCAAAGGACCCCGGATCGAAGCCTGCCGCGTCGAACTTGGCTCGGTACGTCTCGACGTTGCGGTACACGCGGACCAGCAGGTCCTTCATGCGAGCGAGCTGGAGCTCCTCGAGTTGCGCGCGATCCATCGACTCATACTGTGGCTGATACACGGCTCCCCCATCGAGACTCGACCTGTCTGCGCCTGACCTCACTGGTCAGGCTCGGGCTCCTCGGTAGTCTCCTCAGGTTCCGTCGGTTCGACCTTCTTCGTTCCGACGCGAACGGTTTCTGTCTTAGGTTTATACACCGAGACGAAGGAATCCGTCCTGATGACCTCGCCATCTTTGGATACCGTGCGCTTCACGGTGATGCTCTTCCCGTCCACACCGGCGTCTTCGACAACCTTCACGCCTTTGGCCATGGTCTTGTCTTTGATCTCTTTGACCGGGTGCGGCTTGATGTTGCGCCACTTGCCGGTCTCGGACTCCACCTCGTAGCCAGGGTCGGTTCCGTACAGGGCGATGGTGATCGACGAGCTCGTGTAGGAGACCGAGATGAGGACCCAATGCTCCGTATCGTTCTTGAACTTGAAGTCCGGCCCACCCCACGAGACGGTCGCGTCACGGCCCTTGGGATAGTGATCGATGTAGAAGGAGTGGTTGCGCCTCTGAACGACCGGCAGGCCGGACTCGAACACCGTGTTGAAGATGGTCGTCCCAACCTGGCAGATGCCGCCACCAAGCTGGGGCACCAGCTCGCCATTGACGATGGCATTGGCCTCCTGGTAGCCCTTCTCGGCAGTGCGCTGCCCTATGGACCCGTTGAACGAGAACGTCTTGCCCGGCGCCACCAGCGTCCCGTCGAGAGCATCACCCAGCAGGTGGATGTTGTTGACGCGCGAACGGTTGCCCGCGGCGTACGTGGTCGTGTACCGAGACAGCCGCTCCTTGACACCCATCTTCTCGGCGTCCTCGGTGGTGATCTTGGGCTTGGTGACCGCAGTGCGCATGGCCACCGTGCGTGAGGAGTCCTCAGCACTCAGGGAGGCCGTCAGAGTTCGCGCGAGATCCTTCATATCCGGCCCGATGCCGTCTTCAGACGGGATGATCGTCACGCGCCCGCTCGAGGTCTTGAAGCGCGCATTCTTGGCCTCGCGACCGACTTTGGCTCCAACACGCGGCACCACGGTCTTGGCGGCCTTCTTGGATGACACAAGGGGCACCAGCGTGACGTCCCGTTCGTTGGCCGCACGTGGCACCACATCGGCGGTGGCGGTGTCGTCGCTTCGGCGGAAAGACAGCCATGAGGCGACTTCTTCGGGCGTGAATTCCCAGTCTTTGGACTTGTAGGTGATGGTCACGGGACCGGCGAGCATGGTCTGGGCGACAGCGGCAGCGGCCTTGGCCTCGTCGTCGGTGACGCCGACATCCGCAACCCGGGTGGGCGCTTCGACGGTGCGCCTCGTCGACAGCATCGCCCCGAGGATCGCAGTCTTCAGCTCGTCACGTTTGAGCTCGACACCGGGCTTTGCGGGAATCAGCACCGGCTTGAGCTCCTTGATCTTGAGGGTCGCGTCGACCGGTGCGACGTCGGTGCCTTTGGCGACCTTGTTGATGAGGTCGTCGAGCTTCTCAGCGTCTGCGGATGCGGTGGCGGGCACTTCCACTCCGGACGCCCAAGCCCCCACGCGGTCGCTGACAACCCGCAGTACGCCGCCGTCGCGGCCCACCGCCATCGCCTGCGTTGAGAGGGCCTCGTAGTCGAAGGTCAGCTCGATCTCCTCGGCGGTGACCTCCCACTTCTCATCCTGATAGACCACCGTGACCGGCTCGCGGGTCTTGGCGGGTAGCGCGGTCTGCAGCTCTGAAGCGGCCTGCTCGGGCGTCATACGGCCCACAGCGATGCCGGAGACGCTCACGCCCGAGTGAATGCGCCCATACGAGTAACCGAACTCGAAGGTCAGGATTCCGGTGATCACCAAGGCGACCGCGGCGACAGCGACCCAAGGTACGGCGACGCGTCGCTGCGCACGGCGCGCGGCTGCACGGTCAGCCCTACGCTGCGCGTAGTCTATGGAGACGGCTGAAGCATCGTCGTTCGGTGTCACTGGGTCGCTCTTCCATCAGTAGGGTGCGCGCAGAAAAAGGCCGGACGCTGACAAGACCATGCGTGGTTGCGGCTCAAGGTTTGCGGTATTGTACCCGGCGCCGAGAAGAACGGCGCACTACGTAACGGTGTTGTTACCCCGGTCACCTGCGTAAACGAGCAACCACCGCGCCAACTGATCACCGCTCGATTGCCGTTTGGACCGTCTCACTCCAGCGCGCCACCCGTGACGCAGCATCCGTACCTGAGTCGCCCTCTGCCCACACGTTGACGACGGGCTCGGTCGAGTCCGGCAGCACCAGCGTCCACCCCGTCGCGTCCTCGATTCGGACACCCTCGGTCAGGTTCACGTCGAGACCCGCTGTCGCCTCGGTCACCGCACGCATGACCGCACCCTTCCTGTCGATGGGGCAGAATATCGCCTCATGCCGCTTGTGATACACCGGCAGCCCCGCGATCAACTCGGGAAGGTCGGCCCCGGCGATATCGAGCATGCTCGCCACCATGCCTACCGCCAGAACCCCATCGAATCCCGGGAAGAAGTCGCCGAAGATGAAGCCGCCGAAGGCGCCGCCACCCACGACTGCTCTGCCTTCGAGTACCGCCTGCGCCAGCGCGCGACGCGACTTGCCCGGGCGCACGATCTCGCGTCCGTATGCCGCTGCGATGGCGTCCACGGCCGACGATGCGGTCAGCGGCACCGCGATGGCGCCCTCCACCCCGGGACGGGTGCGACACCACAGCTCCAGTACCAGATGCAGGGCATCGTCTCCATTCAGGTTGCCAACTCCGGGCACGTAGAAGCTGACCCGTTCGGCTGCCCTGTCGAAGGTGACCCCGAACGTCGCCCCGAACAACTCGCAGGTGCGAGACAAGATGTGCTCGGTCGCTTGCGATGTCGTCGCCTCGTTGACCTGTTCCACGTCGATGATGGGGTTGAGCATCATGAGGTTGATCTTCCAGCCCGCTGCGAGCTGCGGAAGCAGCAACGATGCGGCACCGTACTGCATGTCCGTGACCACATTGATCCAGCGATTCCTGGGACCCACGGCCTCGATGGCTTCGTTCAAGGCCGCCGAGTAGTACTCAAGCGGGCGAGGTGGGTAGATGATCTCTCCCACCTCGTCGAAGAACGAACGACGAAACTCCTGCCGGAAGTACAGCCGCTCGATCTTCTTCTGGCCCCATGGCGCGATATCCAGACCGTTGTGGTCGAAGAAGCGGATCTCAAGCGACTGCGGATCGCCCTGCACCGCGTGGACATGGATGCCTCCAACGCTACGCGTCTTCTGCGTGGTGAACCGACAAAGTGACGGCGAAGCGACTCTGAGGTCGCGCACGTTCATGCCGGCCGCATTCAGCCCCGCGACGATGGCGCGCTTCACCATGCGTGCCGCGCGTGAGGTGTCTCGCGTCACGACCACATGACCGCCGCGCTTGAGTTGGGAGCCGAACGCTTCCGCGACACGGAGTGCGAGCTCAGGGGTGATGTCCACCCCCACAAGTCCGGTGATGCCCGATTCGGTGAAGAGCTCGCGGCTGCCGGTCGACTCCCATATCAGAGAGCTGTTGACCGTCGCCGAGGGCTCCACGCGCTTGTAAGGGAATATCTGGACGTCGGCGCCGATGTGGGCCCCCTTACCCACGACCGACTCGTTTCCGATGACCACGCCCGAATCCACAGTAGCTCGGGCTCTGACATCAACACGTCTGCACAGCACGGCACCGGAGACCAAAGCCTGAGCACCAACGAATGTGTCGTCCCACAGCACCGAGTGGGACACCCGGGCATCGACCCCGATGACGCAGTTGTCACCAATGACGGAGTAATCGCCTATGACCGCCCCGGAACGGATCGTGACGTTGTTGCCTATGACGACATGCTCGCCCAAGGTAGCGTCCGGTGCGATGGTTGCGCTCTCAGAGACCCACACGCCGCGGGCGGTGCGGACCCCCGGGACCCAGATCATCGCAGTGTCGTCGAGGATGTCCCGGTGTACCTCCATGTAGCTTTCCTTGCTGCCCACGTCACACCAGTATCCGGCAGAGGGCATCCCGTACAGCGAGTGCCCAAGCTCCATGAGGTTGGGGAACAGCTCGGACGAGAAGTCGTAGGGCTGTCCCTCAGGGATCAGATCGAGCACCCACGGCTCGATCACGTAGATCCCGGTGTTGATGCGGTCGCTGAAGACCTGGCCCCAGGTGGGCTTCTCCAGAAAGCGTTCGATCTTCCCATCGTCATCGGTTATCACCACGCCGAAATCCAGCGGATCAGACACCGACTTGAGTGCGATGGTGACGGCAGCGCCCTTGTCCTTGTGGTACGTGATCAGACCGGTCAGATCGATATCAGTCATGGCATCGCCGCTGATCACGAGAAACGGCTCGTCTGATGGGAGGAGCTTCTGGGCGTTCTTCACCGAGCCGGCGGTGCCCAACGGGGTCTCCTCGATGGCGTACTCGATGGTCATCCCCCACTCGTCGCCCGCACCGAAATAGTCCTCGATGACGTGGGGCATGAACGCCAGTGTCGCCACGACCTCGTCGATGCCGTGATGCTTGACGAGCCCCAAGATGTGCTCCATGACGGGCTGATTGACGATCGGCACCATGGGCTTTGGCAGCAGCGAAGTCAGAGGCCTGAGACGCGTACCCTCGCCACCGGCCATGATGACAGCCTTCATGTCAGGTCCTCTCGGTCAAAGATCATGCGGGCGGCCGTGCTGCCTTGAGGTTCCGATACGCGTATACGGTGTACATCCCCGCTGTCACAAGCGACGTGACCAAGCCTGCGTAAATGAACCACATGGCCAGCGCCGTGGGTGTGGTTCCCAATCCGGGCAGCGCCTGCAGCTCGACGAGCCGAAGGCCAGGCACCTTCGGCATGTTGAGGATCGCTCCGGAGAACCCGACCAGCAGTAGTGCGGTCGTGACCTTCCCAACGTAGATGACCGGCACCCGGGGCGCATGTGCGCGTTCCAGGACCCAGGCACCGGCGAGTAGGTAGGCATCGCGGGCGAACAGGACGGCAACGATCCAACCCGGCAGGCGACCCACCAGGAACAGGCCCAGCACCCCGGCGGCGATCAGCAGCCGGTCCACCAGAGGATCGATGATCTTGCCGAGTTCGGTGACGGTGCCGGTGCGCCGTGCGATCTGCCCGTCAAGCCAGTCGGTGGATGCGGCGAGTGCGAACAGCGAGAAGGACAGGATGTCGTGTCCATCGGTGATCAGCACGCTGAAGAAGAACGGCACGAGTACGAGACGGAGCACGGTGATGATGTTGGCAACGGTGTAAACGTCGTGCGCGCGATCCTGCGTCCGGGTCGCGTCCGACTCCCGCGTGTCTTCTACCACCAGTTCTTCCTCCGAAAGTACGCGATCATGCCAACGGCGAGAGCGATCATGGCGACAACGACCACGGTGAACGACCACCCAGCGGTGACCGGGGGCCACATGCCCCCCAAGAG
>CAYXQU010000110.1:0-6109 GCA_964467305.1 uncultured Eubacteriales bacterium | reverse complement strand
AGCGATTCTCGGCGCTCGTGGATCCGCTCATCCCCGTGCCGCTTGAGATCACGAAGCTCACCGGCATCGACGCCGGGATGCTCGAGGGCGCTATCTCAGCAGAGCAGGCGGTGGCCCAGCTCGCCGCGTTCGTGCGCGAGCGGGATATCGTTGCGCACAACGGTGGCTTCGATCGCGGTTTCATCGAGCGCGTGGGCGGCCGCGGTGTGCTGCCCGGCACGTGGATCGACTCGCTGGTGATGGTCCGCTTGGGCATGCCGCGACTTCGGAGCCACCGGCTGGCCGACCTGGCCGCTGCGTTCACGCCCGAGTCCGCGGGCCGCGCGCATCGCGCACCCGACGATGTCGAGGCGCTGTGCCGCATCTGGCGCATTGCTCTCGTTGGGATCGCCGATCTCGATCCGGGTGTGCTCGGCCGCATAACGGGTCTCGCGACCGGCGCGACGTGGCCCGAGCGTGAGTGGCTCGCACGCATCGCCGCGGCTACGCCGGCCGCGCTCTACGACCTCAAGGAAGTACGTCGCCACAGAGTCAACGCCGACAAAGCCGAGGCGATGAACGACGCCGACGACGTGTCGTGTACGTGCCCCGCTCCGCAAGAGGTCTCCTCGGAGTTCTCCGGCAAGGGGCTTGCGGGCCGGATGTACCCCGGCTTCGAGAAGCGTGCCGAGCAAGTCGAGATGGCGCACGCCGTACTGGGCGCGTTTGACTCGGCGACGCATCTGGCGGTCGAAGCGGGCACCGGCGTGGGCAAGAGCGTGGCGTATCTGGTGCCGGCGTCCTTGTTCGCGCTTGAGAACCGCGTGAGTGTGGGCGTCGCTACCAAGACCAACGCGCTGATGGACCAGCTGATCTACCACGAACTTCCTCGCCTCAACCATGCGCTGGGCGGCGACCTGCGTTACGTCGCGCTGAAGGGCTACGACCACTACCCATGCCTGCGAAAGCTCGAGCGGTTCGCGGGCGAGCTCGATCAAGGCGCGGACGCCGACAAGATCGGCATCGCAGCGATGATGCTGGCATGGGTCAGCCAAAGCGCGTGGGGAGATCTCGACAGCATCAACACCCATTGGCGCAAGGACGTACGCGTCCAGGTCCAGGCGAGCCTTGCGGACTGTACGCGCAAGCGATGCCGCTACTACCCGCACCTGTGTTACCTGCACGGTGTGCGAAGACGCGCATCAAGCGCACACATCGTGGTCACCAATCATGCGCTGCTCTTCCTCGACGTGGTGGCGATGGGCGGGATACTGCCGCCCATCCGACACTGGGTCATCGACGAGGCGCACGCCGCAGAGGCCGAGGCGCGCGAGCAGCTCACCATCGGTGCAGCGCACACAGAGCTCGCGTTCACGCTCGCCGGGTTGCACGGCAAGCGAGGTGGACTGCTCGACACCCTGCGCAAGCGGCTTCGAGGCGCCTCTGACGCCGGACCCGTCCTGGGGTTGATCGCACGCATGGAGGAGGAGTGCCAGCGCTGCGGCACGTTGGCTGAATCGTTGTTCGCCTTCGTCAAGGATCTCGCACCACTCGCGGGTGACAGCGACTACGACGGGGCGGATCTGTGGATCACCCAAGGCGTGCGCGACTCCGGCCCGTGGGGCACCGTGGCATCGACCGGCATGGCTCTGGCGAGGCGCCTCGAGACCGTTCTCGTGCACGGGCGCGAACTCGTGACGCAGCTCGAATCGCTTGGGGGTGACCACACCGATCAGCGCGCCGATCTTGCCGGGCTGCTCACTCGCTTGGCCGATCAGCACGCCGGGCTCGTCACCGTGGTCAACGGGGAGGATGACTCCCTGGTCTACTCGGCGCATCTCGACCGGCGTCCCAACGTGCAGTCCGAGAGGCTCATCGCGGCTCGCCTAGACGTGGGCGAAGTGCTGGCCGGCGACCTCTATCCTCGCTGCCATAGCGTCGTCTACACGTCGGCCACCATCGCCACCGGCGACTCGTTCGCACACTTCGCTCGCCGTACAGGGCTCGACCGGCTGCCGGATGACCAGTGGCGCAGCCTGCGCCTTTCCTCGAGTTACGATTTCGAGCGCCAGATGGCGGTCTTCGTACCCACCGACCTCCCGGAGCCGCGCGAGCGCGAGTACCTCGACGCGATGGAACGCCTGCTCGAAGACGTGCACCTCGCGATGGGCGGCTCCGTGCTCACGTTGTTCACGAACCGCCGCGACATGGAGCGCCTGCACGCGGTACTGGAGCCGCGTTTGCGCGCGCGCGGTCTCGACGTGATCGTGCAGCGCCGGGGCACCAGTGCCAAGAGGCTCCGCGACGAGTTCCTCGCCGACGAGCACCTGTCGCTGTTCGCGCTCAAGAGCTTCTGGGAAGGGTTCGACGCCAAGGGCGACACGCTGCGTTGCGTTGTCGTGCCCAAGCTGCCGTTCGGCCGCCCCACCGACCCTCTCGCTCAAGAGCGCGAACTCCGAGAAGGCCGAGCAGCGTGGTCACGCTACGCGCTGCCCGAGGCGGTACTCGAACTCAAGCAGGCGGCAGGCAGACTCATCCGCAGCTCCACCGACTCGGGGTGTCTCGTGATCGCGGACGCCAGAGTGCTGCGCAAAGGGTACGGGCGCGACTTCCTTGCCGCGCTGCCCGTGTCCGATACCGAGCGACTCCCCTCATCCCATATCTCGCAGCAGATCTCGTCGCGTTTCGGCCGCTAGGCACAGAGCGCGAACGCGGTTGGGTTCTGGTTAGGCCTCCTGGGTAGCATGAGCGCGTCTTGAGGACGGCGCCGCGATTCGAGGGGAGGGAAGCGTGTCGGCCACTTCCTAGAGACACGTCGAATCGTGCATCCATCCTGAGGGGGAGAAGAAAGATGAAGTGGACCATCCGGAAGTTCGTCGCCGTGTCTGTGCTCGCAGTCATCGTGGGGGCGGTGTTCGCGTTGCCGGCGCTTGCGGCATCGAAGTACGCGATTGGCGGGACATGCAACGCCAACGGCACGTGGTACCTCTCCGAGATCGATCGGAAGGTGCCTTCCAGTAAGACCTCCATCCGAGCGTCGTTTCACAACCTGTGCGCCAAGAGCATGTACTTCCGACTGATCGACGCCAAGACCGGCAAGCAGCTGGGTTCGACGATCGTCGCAAGTGGTGACGTGCAGACGCTGGCCACGGGGGTCAAGGCCGGCACGCTGTTCAACAACTCGTTCAAGCTGTCGGCCGCTGTGCTGCCCTGGCAGGACCGCAAGTTCTCCGGATACCAGTGGTACTAGGGGCTACGGCTTCGCCCGGGTGGGCGCGACGGGTGCCGCGAGCGGCCTCGAGCGTCCACCTGTGCGACAGCAGTGCGAGGGGTGAGTTCGTCAACGTCGCCGGAGGGACAGGAGCCGCATCGTGCGAAGGTATCCGTTCGCGGTCTGGGCTGGGATCGTGTTCGCCATAGCGCTCTCGGGTAGCGCACTGTACTGGGGGCCGGACAAGGTGATCCTGGGCTCCAACGCGATCAACGTGACCATAGGCACGCTCCGTGCCGAGTATCGATCAGCGCAGGAACGGCTCAGACTCCCGGCGGGCCACACGTGGCCGGAACTGCCGCTTCCCGCTGCCGACCCGGTCGACGGAACGCCCTACACCTACGGCCCGGGGGTGGGGGCCGAGTGGGCAGAGTGGTACTGGTTCGACATGTGGGCCTCGGTGGCCGCCTCCGAGACCGTACCGCCAGCAACCCGTGATGCCGCCATCCGAATGCTGCCGGGGTTCTACGAGACGAGCGCGTTCGAGAGCTCGGCTGAGTCGGGGTACTTCCGAGACATCATCACAAGAGCCGGCACCGGGGACCTCGAGCCCCTTGAGGAGTACGTCGCTACCGTCCAGGAGCTCGACTCGTACGGAGGTGGTTCCGGTGACTGAACAGGTGTGCTCCATGCCGGAGACGTACGTGCGCGACGGCGTTGCGGTGCAGGGGTGGGCGCTTCTGATGGGAGTGCTTCTCGGAGTCGCCGCGAAGCTCCTGGGCCTTCTCGGAGAGCCCGCGACGATGCTGGGTCAAGGGGTGGCGTTCTGGATCACGGCCGGCTTCCTGGTCGCGCGGCAGGCCGCGCGCGGCAAGGAGCTGCTTGACGGCACCGTATGGGCGAGCAGCACGATCGCTGTGTACCTGGGAACGTGGTTGCTCGCCTACAGTGCGGTGTATGGCCTGCAAGATCCGGGCGGCTTCGGTGCGGCTTGGCTCAACGAGCGCATCTTCTTCGTGCTGCTACCGGCTGCAAGCGTTGTGTTGGGGCTCGTTGCAGCGGGGTCTTGGCGGGGTGATTGGCTGGGTGATGCGGCGTTGGCAGCACCGCTCGCCTGGGCTCTGCCAGAAGCCGGTCTCGCACTGGGACTGGGGTGGCGCTATGCCGTGGTGGTGGGGGTGCCCTCGGTTCTGATCGGCGTGGTTCCGCTTCTGGCAACGCGAGCGCGACCAGTCGATCGACGGGTCTACGCGATCGCATGTGCCACCGGAGGAGCGATCGCCTTCCTAGCTCTGCGCCTGGTGATGAATCGCTGGTGACGGCCTCGGAGTCGGGCGGGTAGCGGTAGAATCGGTCTCACGAGCCACGATCGTTGGGGCGGGCATCGGCGGACAGGGGACACCGTGGCCAAAGACACGCAGGCCGATCAAGTCGGCTGGGGCGTCATCGTCCTTCTCGCGGCGGCGCAGTTCGTCATGGTGATCGATGCGACGGTGATGAACGTTTCGATCTCGCGCATCGTGGAGGACTTGGGCACCAGCGTTGTGGGCATCCAGACGGCGATCACCGCGTTCACGCTGATCATGGCGTCGTTCATGCTCACTGGCGGCAAGATGGGGGAGCGGCTAGGGCCCCGGCGGGCCTTCGCCATTGGTTTGCTGGTGTACGGAGCCGGCTCGCTGACCACCGCACTCGCGCCCAACCTGGGGGTTCTGATGCTGGGTTGGTCGCTTCTCGAGGCCTTGGGCGCGGTACTGGTCATGCCTGCGATCGTCGCCTTGGTTTCGGCCACCTACACCGGCGCACAGCGGGCGATCAGCTTCGGCATCATTGGCGGAGTCGCCGGAGCCGCCGCCGCCGCCGGCCCCATCATCGGCGGCCTCGCGTCCACCTACGCGTCGTGGCGGTGGGTCTTCGCTGTCGAGACGATCCTGTGCATCGTGATCTTGCTGGCATCGCGCACGATGCCGAGTCCCGCCGGCAAGGCTGGCAAACCCTTCGACCTCGTGGGCGCGGCTCTCTCGGCAGCCGGGCTGGGGGCGTTCGTGATCGGGGTGCTGCAGTCGAGTCAGTGGGGTTGGGTCACTCCCACCGCCCGGGTTCCCCAGGTCAACGGTCAACCGCTTGCCCCGCTGGGGTACTCGCCCGTGATGTGGTTGATCATGGGCGGCGTCGTACTTCTGGCGGCGTTCGCCCGTTGGGAGCAGCGTGTGGAGCGCAAAGGCGGGGAGCCGCTGCTCGACCTGGCGCTGCTTCGCATCACTCAGCTGCGCGCGGGGCTATCCACGCTCATGGTGCAGCAGTTCATCATCGCGGGCACGTTCTTCGTGCTGCCCCTTTATCTGCAGACGGTTCTGGGTCTTGATGCGTTTCCAACCGGCCTGAGGATGCTGCCGCTGTCAGTCATGCTCTTCATCTTCGCGCTGGGCGGTTCGGCCCTGTCGTCTCGGTACGCGCCGAAGGCGATCGTGAGAGTCGGGCTGTTAGCGGCCCTCGTTGCCGAGGTTGTGCTGCAAGTGAGCATCGACCCGGAACTGCGCTCCGTCCTCTTCGCGATCGCCCTTGGGGTCTTGGGTGCCGGAGTGGGTCTGCTCGCCTCGCAGTTGGGCAACGTAAACCTGTCGTCGGTGCCCAGCGAGCGCGGGGCCGAGGTCGGGGGAGTGCAGGGCACCGCGCAGAACCTGGGGTCATCGGTGGGCACCGCGCTGGTGGGCGCATTGCTTATCAGCTCGTTGGGCGCCGGCTTCGTGGCCACGGTGGATGCGAATCCGGATCTGCCCGATTCGGTCACCCAGGCGGTGCAGCAGGCGCGCGAGGGCGGTCTCGACTTCGTTGCGAGCTCGGTGGTCGAGCAGGTTGCGCAAGAGAAGCTGCCAGCTGCGGAAGCGGCCGCTCTGGTCGCTGACTACGAGATCGCTC
>CAYXQU010000109.1:2327-6173 GCA_964467305.1 uncultured Eubacteriales bacterium | reverse complement strand
AAGCTTCTCAGCTCGCTCAAACCGAGCAGCCCGCCGGATCTCCGCAGCTCGTGCTCGATGCCGACGAGATGACGTGTGCCCAGCCGGCGAGCGGGCAGGCCAGCGCCGACACTGCGACCCAGTACGCCGAAAGCGAGCTGCGCGCGAAAGTCCAGACGACCATCCGCATCAAGGCGCACCAGCTCGACCAGCTTCTCAACCTCATCAGCGAGGTGGTCATCGCTCAGATCAAGTCCGAGGAGCGCGTGAGCGAGCTTCGGGCGATCCAGACGCAGGTCAACGACGCTTGGGGCGCCCTGGGCAAGCTCAAAGCGACGTGGTCGCAGTTCGACGAACCGGACCCCGAGGCCGTCAGCGAGGCGATCAACGCCCTCGACAACACCCTGTCAGAGAGCCGCAGGGCGCTCATCGGCTTCGGGGCCGACTACGCAGAAGACGTGAGCCGAGCAGGTCTGGTCGTGAACGACTTGCAAGAAGACAGCATGCGAATGCGCATGTTGCCGGTCAACACCATCTTCCAGGGCTTCCCGCGTGCGGTGCGCGACATGGCCAAGGAGTTCAAGAAGGAGATCGCCCTCTCCATCGAGGGCGGGGAGACCGAACTCGACAAGAAGGTGCTCGAGGAGATCAACGACCCGCTCGTCCATATCATCCGCAACGCGGTGGATCACGGCATCGAGAGCCCGGACGTTCGCGAGCGCGCTGGCAAACCTCGTGAGGGGACGATCCAGCTCTCCGCGCGGCAAGAAGGAGACCGCATCGTCATAAAGATCCAAGATGACGGTGCCGGCATCGATCCGGACAAGGTGCGCGAGTCGGCGGTGCGCAAAGGCTACATCACCGCTGCCGAGGCCGCCGGTATGTCCGATCGCAAGGCGATGTACCTGATCTTCGAGGCGGGCTTCTCGACCGCCGCGATCATCACGGAGATATCCGGTCGCGGCGTGGGCATGGACGTGGTGCGCGAGTTCGTGGTCGAGAAGCTCAAGGGCTCGCTCGACGTGAGATCCGAGGTGGGCAAGGGCACGACGTTCAAGCTCACCATCCCCCTCACGCTCGCGATCATCCGCGCGCTCATGCTCAAAGTGGGAAGCCAGACGTTCGCGCTTCCCACGGCGGGAATCGAGGAGACACTCAAGATCGATGCCGAGGAGATCACCAAGGTCGAGGGTCGCTCGGTCTTGCGCCGTCAGATGCGCACCTACCCGCTCACCCACCTGTCAGACATCCTCAACCTGCCCGCGGCGGGAAGCGATCCGGAGCGCGTCTCCGTGGTGACCATTGGCTACTCGGGTAACCGACTCGGTTTCGTTGTCGATGATTTCCTGGGCGAGCAGCAGATCGTCATCAAGTCGTTGGGCGAGCATCTGAAGAAGATCGACAACATCGCCGGGGTGACCATCTTGGGCGCGGGTGATGTCGTGCCCATCCTCAACGTGCCCGATCTGATGACCAACGCCAGGAACCGCACGCGGCGCACGGTGGAACAGGTCACCCCCCAGGCGAGCTCCACCCAGCGCTCGATACTGATCTGCGAGGACTCCTTCACCACACGTGAGCTCGAGCGTTCGATCTTCGAGGCGGCCGGCTACGACGTCGAGACAGCGGTGGACGGCGCAGCGGGCCTCCGGAAGCTCAAGGAGGGACTCAAGGTCGACGCGGTCGTGACCGACGTGCAGATGCCCAACATGACCGGGTTCCAGCTCGCCAAGGCCATCAAGTCAGATGAGTCGCTCGCGATGCTGCCCGTCATCATCGTGACCTCGCTTGAGCGCGATGAGGAGAAGGCGCAGGGCATCGAGGCTGGTGCGGACGCCTACATCACAAAATCCGTGTTCAACCAAGACACCCTGCTTGAGACCGTTGAGCGACTGATCCGATGAGGAAGCGATGACGGCCGGCAGGCACATCCGCGTTCTGATCGCCGACGACTCACTCGTCGCGCGAGAGATGCTGACCCAGATACTCACGAGTGATCCGATGATCGAGGTCGTGGGCCAGGCGTGTAACGGCGAAGAGGCCGTCAATCTCACTTCGCAGCTCAAGCCCGATCTCATCACCATGGACATCCACATGCCGGGGCTCGACGGCTTGGCCGCTACCGAGCGGATCATGGCCTACAACCCCACGCCTATCCTCGTGGTCTCGTCCTCGGTCTACGGCCAGGGAATCGGGCGGGCGTTCGACGCGCTTGAGCTTGGGGCGCTTGAGGTCATCAAGAAGCCCGAGCCGCGCGACTGGGCGGATCTCGACCGGATTGCCCGTGACGTGATCCGCAAGGTCCGGATCCTGTCCAACGTCCGCGTCATCACGCACATCGGGGGGCGCCAGCGCCAGGCGGTCAAGATGCCAAGCCCCCGGCCCGCGGGAGGTTCGGCGCGATCGATCGTCGCCGTGGGTTCCTCGACCGGTGGTCCCTCGGCCCTCATGGCGGTTCTCGGTAGGCTGCCCAAGGACTTCCCGGCCCCCATCGTCATCGCGCAGCACATCGCCGACGGCTTCGTGGCCGGGCTGGTGAGCTGGCTGGACTCGGCAAGCGCACTCAAGGTGCTCGCAGCGCACCCCGGAGATCGCATCGAGCCGGGGCACGTGTATTTCGCGCCAACGGGCTCGAACCTCGTGGTGGATGGAGAGGAGCTGCGGTATCGCGAGCCCGGCGGCGACCAGCTCTACATCCCCAGCGCCGACACCCTGTTCGACTCGGTGGCGCGCACGCACGGCTCCTCGGCACTGGGCGTGATCATGACCGGCATGGGCGCAGACGGCGCGCGGGGTCTCAAGCGGATGCACGAGGCGGGCTCGATCACCATCGCTCAAGACGAGGCCACCTGCACCGTCTACGGCATGCCGCGCGCGGCGGTGGAGATGGGCGCTGCGCAGCACGTGGTCCCCCTCGACGAGCTTGCCGAGAAGATCCAGCAGCTCGTCACGCGCTAGTCGCGAAGGCCGCACGCGGCCCTTCGATCGCACCATTACCCGTCCGGCTCGGTATACTCGACCCATGAAGTCAGCGGCGATCGGCATATTCGACTCCGGCCTGGGGGGGCTCACGGTTGCGCGCGAGATCGCGCAGCGGCTACCGGGGGAGTCGCTTGTCTACTTCGGTGATACCGCGCGCTGCCCCTACGGCCCACGTGATCTGGCCGAGGTGAAACGCTTCGTCCTCGAGATCGGATCGTACCTTGAGCACCGCCGCGTCAAGCTCATCGTCATCGCGTGCAACACCGCGACCGCTGCCGGGCTCGCGCTCGCGCAGCGTGAATTCGACGTGCCGGTGGTGGGCGTCGTTGAACCCGGCGCCCGGGCCGCGGTGATGGCGACACGCAATCGCAGGGTGGGCGTGATAGGCACCGTGGGCACCGTGGACTCAGGCGCCTACAGCACGGCCGTGCGGGCGCTCGACGCTGGTGTCACGGTCTTCTCGGCGGCGACACCGCGCTTCGTCGACATCGTCGAAGAGGGCCTTCGTCGCGACACGGGCGCGGTCGAGGACCTGCTCGCGCACGCGGCCGACGTCTTCATCCGGCCATCGTTTTATGAGCTCGCGCGCGACTACCTCGATCCCTTGAAGCGAAACGACGTCGACACCCTGGTGCTTGGCTGCACGCACTTTCCCATGCTGTCGGCTGCGATCGGGCAGGCGATGGGGTCACGGGTGCGCATCATCAGCTCTGCCGAGGAGACCGCCGCCGAGGTCGCTCAGGTGCTCTCCCGCCGCGATCACCTGGCCGCACCGGACCACCGGCCCACGCGCACCTTCGTCACCACCGGCGATCCGGGGGAGTTCGAGCGGCTGGGCAGCCGGGTTCTGGGCTTTCCCACCGGTGAAGTCGAGACGGTCTCACT
>CAYXQU010000109.1:0-2317 GCA_964467305.1 uncultured Eubacteriales bacterium | reverse complement strand
CACTGTCGGAGCTTGCCGGTTTGGCCGATCCACTCGCTCTTCAGCGTCTGGCAGCAGGGCCTGCGAAGGAGGAGACATGCGTCTGACCGTCTTGGGATCTGCGGCAAGTCATGCCGCTGCAGGGCAGGCGTGCGCGGGGCACCTTGTCGAGTCCGGCAAGGCCGCGGTGCTGTTCGACTGCGGTAACGGGGTGCTTGCCAACCTGTACCAAGCGATCGATCCCTATTCGCTGGGTGCGGTCTTCATCACCCACAACCACCCCGATCACTACGCCGACATCTACTCGATGCAAGCCATGCTGCGCTACTCCCCTCAAGGCCCCGTGGGCCCGCTGCCGCTGTATGCACCGGAGTGGCTGTTCGACCGCATGCAGATGATCCTGTCGCAGCGCGGCGCGCGCGAGTTCCGTGAGGCGTTCGAGTTCACGCCGCTTGCGCCGGGTGTGACGGTGCGTGCCGGCGACATCGAGATCACTCCCACCGAAGTCGACCACACCGAGCCCACTTACGCCCTGGTCGCGCGAGCCGGTGGGTCGACCCTGTGCTACACCTCCGACACCGCTCCCGGTCAGCGCGTGCTCGACGCTGCGACCGGTGCCGACCTGCTGCTCGCCGAGGCGACCCTGCCGCAGGCCTATGCGGGCGCCTCGCCGCACATGACAGCCCGTGAAGCGGGCGAGCTGGCGCGCGACGCCGGGGCTTCTCGGCTGGTGCTCACCCACATCTGGCCCACCAACGATCGGGCGACCATGCTCGATGAAGCAGCGGCTGCCTTCTCGGGGTCCATCGACATCGCTAGCGAACTCGACACCTACGAGTTCTGACGAAAGGACCGGTAGACCACCTCATGAGGTCACGCAGTGAAGGGCGCGACGCGTCCACCAACCGTTCGATCAAGGTCACGCGCAACTATCTCAAGCACGCCATGGGCAGCTGCATCTTCGAGATGGGCGACACGCGCGTGCTGTGCGCCGCCTCGGTCGAAGAGGGCGTCAGCGCCTGGAGGCGCGGTTCGGGCCAGGGGTGGCTGACCGCCGAGTACTCCATGCTGCCCGCCTCCACCCACACCCGTTCCCGCCGAGAAACCATGACCGGTCCCAAGGGTCGCACGCACGAGATCCAGCGCCTCATTGGCCGCGCGCTTCGCACCGTGGTGGACATGGGCGCGCTGGGCGAGGTCACCGTGAGCGTCGACTGCGATGTCATGCAGGCCGACGGCGGCACCCGCTGTGCGGCGATCACCGGGGCGTGGCTGGCCGTGCACGATGCGCTGACCGTCTGGCGCGATGCGGGCAAGGTCTCCTCGGTGCCTCTGCTCGATCAGGTGGCGGCCACCAGTGTGGGGCTTGTCGACGGCGAGTTGCTGCTCGACCTCGAGTACGCGGAGGACTCGATTGCCGAGGTCGACATGAACGTGGTGATGGACGGCCAGGGCCGCTTCATCGAGGTACAGGGCACCGGCGAGCGCACGCCGTTCGATCGCGCGCGCCTCGACGCGATGCTCGATCTGGCGGGTTCGGGCATCGAGCGGCTTCTCGCCGTGCAGCGCGAGATCGTCGACGGGGAGCTTGCAAGCTATGGCGACTGACGACCAGGCACCCAAGCGCGTGGTGGTTGCCAGCAACAACCACGGCAAGCTTGCTGAGATCCGCTCCGCGCTGGCGATTCCGGGCCTTGAGTTCGTCTCGGCGGGGGACCTGGACGCGGAGTGGCCCAGTCCCGAGGAGGACGGCGACACCTTCGAGGCTAACGCGCGCATCAAGGCGACGGCCGCTCGTGAGCGGTTCGGCTTGGCTGCGCTCGCCGATGACTCCGGGCTCGAGGTCGACGCGCTTGAGGGTGCGCCGGGTGTCTACTCAAGCCGCTTCGCAGGTCCGTGTGCCAGCGATGCGCAGAACAACGAGCGCCTGCTGCTCGCCTTGGCCGACGTGGGAGCGTCCGAGCGCACCGCTCGCTTTCGATCCACCATCGTGCTGCTCGATCTCGACGGCACCGAGTATGTCGCCAACGGAGCCTGCGAGGGTCGCATGGGGTTCGCGCCCCGCGGCGACGGTGGTTTTGGCTACGACCCGCTCTTCGAGCCTGACGCGACGCCCGGCAAGACCATGGCCGAGCTGACCCTTGCTCAGAAGAACGCGATCAGCCACCGAGGGGCGGCGCTTGAGAACCTGAGATCGATGCTGACAGGGGAGTAGCGCGCACGGCGATGAACGCTATACTGTTCCGTGCTCATTCGTGAGGTTCACAGGTGAGCGGGTTGGTCGGATCGGGCTGTAGCGCAGCTTGGTAGCGCATCTGCTTTGGGAGCAGAGGGTCGC
>CAYXQU010000108.1:0-6257 GCA_964467305.1 uncultured Eubacteriales bacterium | reverse complement strand
CACCTACGAGATGGGGGCGGGCACCGGTGCGGGCTACGCGCTCAACGTGCCCCTCGTGCCCGGAAGTGGCGACGAGCAGCTGGCCCGCGTGTTCGACGAGGTGGTCGCCGTCGCGCTCAGGCGGTTCGAACCCGACCTGATCGTGCTCCAAGGTGGCGCCGACACCCACCGAGACGACCCGCTCGCGGGTCTGGACGCGACGGTCGCGGGTTACGTGCGGCTCGTCGAGCGCGCCTGCGACCTGGCAAGCGAGCTGTGCGCGGGCCGCATCGTCCTGACCGGCGGCGGCGGGTACGAGGCCTACTCGGCCGTTCCGCGCATGTGGGCCGCTGCGCTCGCGGTGCTCGCCGGGTTGCCGGTGCCGCAGGCGCTTCCGGACCCGTGGCGAGACGCGGCTCATGCGGCATCCCGCCACGCCGGCTCCCGGGCACCGCTTGCGCCCCGGCTGACCTTCGACGAACTCACCCCGCCGCAGCCGTCTGACGTATCGCATCAGGCCACCCTGGCCACCCAGAAGGTCATCGAGTCGCTCAAGCAAGCCCATCCCATGCTCATGCAACCTCCACAAGGCGCAGGGTTGGCCGACATCCGCGCCGGGGAATGAGCTTGGTACGGTCGCGATCCGTTCGATGCGCAAGGAGGCCCACCCACATGGATGCCACGCTCAACGTTGTCACGCTGTACCCGCGCCTCATCGACGGCGACCTTGCCGTGCTCGCGGCGTTCTCGCCCAAGGCCACGGTGGATTCGCCGCTCATGGGCCATCAGCAGCCACCGGAGTTCGTCGCCGATGCGCGCTCGTGGCTCGAGGTGCACGAGGCTTCGGTCCAAGACGTGGCCACCACGGTGACGGAGCGTCGGGTCGTACACGAGTTCGTGCTCAGCGTGACCGTCGACGGGAGCCGCCGCGAGCTACCAGTCATGCTTGTCGCCGACATCGAGGACGACTGCATCCGTGACCTGCGCGTCTACCACAGCACGTGGCCGCTGACCGGGCGCCACCAGGTGCGGCCACCGCTGATGCAGTACACGCTTGCCGAGAAACCCGCCCCACCGGTCGACGCCTACCACGCGGCTCTCGCCGCAGGTGACGCGGAAGCCGCAGATGCGGTCTTCTCGGAAGGTGGGTCGGTCAGAGAGCCCTCCGGTGGCGAGTACCTGCACGCGGGAGAGGCACGTTTGGCCTGGTACCGGATGATCCTGTCGGACGGGCCGCTGGTACTGAAGCTGGGCGCGATCACCGATGACGGGGAGACCCTGGTCTTCGAGTATGAAGTGGACACGTGGGGTTCCTCGTCGATTTCGCCTCAGGCAGGTGCAGCCGCTTATCAGCGAGATACGACCGGTCGTCTCCTGAATGCGCGCATCTACGACGATATTGAGCCTCCGGAGGCCCTTTCCTGAGGCAAACGCTCACGCCGGGAACATTGTTCGCCGATTAACCAAGCATGGAACTGACGGCCTACACAGTGTTCTACGTAGGCGCGGCGCTCATCGCTTTGGTGGTCGCGGCGTTCATCTGGGAGCGCAGGCAAGCGCCCGGTGCGGTGTGGCTCATGCTCATCATGCTCGCCGGGGCCCAGTGGGCGTTTTGCGACGCCATGGACATGTCGGCGACGACGCTTGAAGGGCACATCTTCTGGGCGAAGTGCTCGTACCTGGGCGCCACGCCCACATCGGCGTTCCTGCTGCTGTTCGCACTCGAGTTCTCGGGGCACTCGCGATACGTCAACCGCAGGCTGATCGGCGCGCTGATGGCGGTGCCGATCGTGTCGACCGTGGCTACTTTCTTCAACGAATACCATCAGCTCACTTGGACCGGGTTCACTCCCGCGCCGCAGGACCCGCGGATCATCGTGTACGGCCACGGTCCGCTGTACTGGCTTACCACGGTCATTCTGACAAGCTACCTGTTCATGGCCACGGTGATACTGTTCCGCTTCGCCTTGCGCAACCGAAACGTGTTCGCCTGGCAAAGCACGCTGATCATCAGTGCGGGTCTGATTCCGTGGGCTGCGCTCATGATCTACAACTTCATGCCGTGGCTGTGGCCCGGGCTGAACCCTTCTATCGCCATCGTCGCGACCGGCGGTCTGTTCACCGTGAGCATGTTCTCCTTCCGGCTGCTCGACTTGACGCCGGTCGCGCGCTCCGCGCTGTTTGAGGTGATGGGGACCGGAGTGCTTGTCGCTGACGCCCAGGGGCGGGTGCTCGATATCAACCCCGCCGCAAGGCGGTTGCTGCAGACGACCGGGCCCGTGGGAAGCGAGATGGGTGAGCTGCTGGGTTCGCGGTGGGCCGCAGCCGCAGAGGGTCTCGCGGTGTGTCCCAGTGCGCCCATCGAGTTCACAAGCCTGGGGGGCGGCGGCAAGGCCGTGAGCTTCACCGTGACGCCGCTGCACGACACCAAAGGGGCGTGCCGGGGCACTGTCATCACGGTCGACGACATCACCCAGCGCATCGAAGCGCACCGGGCTTTGCGCGAAGCAAACGAGGCGTTGACCGATCGGATCGCCGAGGTCGAGCGGCTCCACGCCGACTTGAGCGAACGTGCGGTCAGAGACCCTCTCACCGGGCTGTACAACCGTCGCTATCTTGACGAGACGCTGGGCCGCGAACTCGGGCGCTCGCAGCGTGAAGGGCGCGATGTCAGCGTGATCATGCTCGACATCGACCACTTCAAGGCCATCAACGACACCCAGGGACATCATGTGGGCGATACCGTCCTGTGCCTGCTTGCAAGCGAGCTTGAACAGCTGACACGGGCCAGCGACATCGCGTGCCGCTATGGCGGAGACGAGTTCTTGCTGGTGATGGCAGACACTCCCGCAGCGATAGCGCTGCGTCGCGCCGAGGAACTCCGAGAGAGTTTCACCGTCGCCGGTTCGGCGCTCGTGGGAGGCCGGCCGGTCACCGTCTCGGTTGGTGTCGCGACGTTCCCGCACGACGGCCACGAGCCCACCGACCTCATCGCGGCGGCCGATCACGCCGTCTACGACGCCAAAGCGGCAGGCAGGGACCGGGTTCGCCAGGCCCATCGTCGGCAGTCAGTGGGACTGTGAGACGCGGTTCGGCTCAGTGTTTGCTAGTGGATGCTAGACTCTGAGTAAGCAACGCTGCGCTCCCCGAGCGAACACACACACGAAGGAATACCGACAGAAGGAGATCGGCCGCAGTGGCAATCAACTGGCGAACGGACTACGCGATTCGGCTACTGTACGAGCTCGCGAAGCAAGGCCCTGGGGTTCGTGACACCGTGCGGCATACCGCTGAGCTTGCCGAGGTGCCCTACGACTACGCTCGTACCATCGCACGCGACCTGGTGAACGCCGAGTTGCTCAAGTCGCGCAGGGGCGTGGGTGGCGGCATCGAACTCGCCCGCGACGCCGACGAGATCACCGTCTTGGACATCTTCAGGGCGATGGGCGAACCACCGTCGCTGAGTCTGTGCACACAGGGGCGGGTGTGCCATCGCTCGCCCAACTGCCAGATCCACTCTTCGGTCTGGTGCGAGCTTGATGACCTGATCGAAGCGCATCTCGCCAATTCGACACTCGGCTCTGCGGTTCGCCGCGCATTGGACGGCGATCTGGTACCGGCGCTGTAACGCGCCTGCGGGCCTGTCGCGTCAGGAATCGGCCAGTTCGATCCTGCGCCAGGTCACCGGTGACGAGAGCACGATCGATGTCGTGGTCTGCCCGTACGGCAGCAGCGTCACGATCACCTTCTCGAGGTGCTCGATCGACCTTGCCATGACCTTCAGGACGAACCCCTCGGTTCCCGTCACATGGTGGAACTCCAGAACCTCAGGTGTCTCCTCGGCGATTCGGCCGAGCTGCTTGGCGAGCTCGGGTGCCGAGGAGAGCCTGATGAACGCGACGAGTCCGAAGCCGGCCTTCTTGAGGTCCACCTGCGCGTGGTAGCCGGAGATGATGCCTGAGGTCTCCAGCCTGCGCACGCGCTCGGCGACGGCGGGGGGCGTCAGGCCCACCACTCGGCCAAGCTGCGCGTAGCTCGTGCGGGCATCGTCTTGCAGCGATTCCAGGATCTTGAGGTCTATGGAGTCCATGTGCTTTCCAATCGAAGGTGATTCTTGCAAGTAGCATCGCTATCAATACTACATTCACGCAAGCGACTTCGATAGATACTTCATGAGGGCCCATTCGCTTTCTACACTGCGTTCACGACTATTCAGACACGCGGTGAGAGTGGAAGGCGACCAGTGGTCAAGAGATACGGCGCATCGACGATGCTCGCGGTTGTCGCGACAGTGCTGATCTGGAGTACGACGTTCGCGGCGCTGGTGGCCGCGCTCGATCACTTCCCCGCGCGCCACCTGCTGTTCTTGCGGTGGACACTGACCGCTGTGCTGTTCGTGGGCTTCGGGGTCGCCACGCGCATGCGACTGCCCAGGGCCGCCGACGTTCCCCACATCCTGCTTGCCGGGCTCCTTGGATTCGCGGGGTATCAGATGCTGCTGGTGCATGGGCAGATGCATGTCAGCGCCACGATGGCCGGCTTCCTTATCAACATGAGCCCGGTGTTCACGACCGTCATCTCGGTGATGCTGGGGCGCGAACGTGCGGGATGGACCACCTGGGTGGGGCTTGCGGCGTGCACCGGCGGCCTGCTGCTGATGTCAGTTGACGGCGGTGGCCTGGGCGAGATGGGGGCCGGTGCGGCGCTGGTGGCCTTGGCCGCGTTGTCTTTCGCGGGCTACACGCTGGTCGCCAAGCCGCTTCTGTCGCGCTACCGTCCCATCGAGGTCACCACCTACGCGCTGGTCGCCGGCTCGGTTCCGTTCGTTGTCTTCGCCCCCGGTTCGATGGAGACGCTCATGACCGCGGGTGCGGGCGACATCGCGACGCTCGTATTCCTCGCGACCCTCCCCGGCGGCCTGGCCTACGTGCTGTGGTCGCGCGCGGTCAAAGGCCTCGAGCCGGGGCTGGCATCGCGCTTCCTGTACCTGATTCCCGTGCTGGGCGTTCCCATCGCATGGATGTGGGTGGGCGAGGTGCCGCAGATGCTCACGGTGGTGGGCGGGCTTGTCACCGTCGCCGGCGTGGCGATCGCCAGCCTCAAGGTCGCTTCCGGACGAGACACGGCCATTGCACTGGTCGCCGAGACGGAGAGGCAGCCGCAACCGGCAGTTGCTAGACTGTAGGTCTTTCTGCCGGTGCTCTTTGACCCGATTCGGAGAGTCTATGTCTTCACGCACGTCATCCGGGCCGCTCGTGGGCCTTGTCGTATTCGTCGTGGGCCTGATCATCTCGGCCGGCTTCACGTTGAACTTCCCCGCGGTCGAGGGCTTGGGCACCAAGGTCAGGCTCCCGGTGTTCCACGGCGCGATGACCTGGGTCAACCTCGCGCTATTCGCGCTTCTGGGTGCCGTTGCGATCGCGTATCTGATCGTTCGCAAGGACGCGGTGTATGCCTGGGCCGAGGCGATTCGCTGGGTCGCGATCCCCGCATGGGTCATCGGCAGCGTTCTGGGTCTCACCGCCGCACTCAACACGTGGGACTTCACCGGTTCGAAGTCCTCTCCTCTCGAGGTCGCGATGGCCGATCCTCGGCTGGTCGCGCAGTTCTGGATCATGCTCGCCGGTTTGGGTGTGCTCGCGCTGGCGCTGCTCATCGACGAGCCCCTGTGGCTCGCCGGTGCCGATGTCGCCTTCGTGGGACTCGCCTGGGTGGTGCTGCTCCAGGCGATCTTGGGTCCGGGCAAGGCGCTGCACCCCGACAGCCCGGTCATGAACTCCGAGGAGTTCTTCATCAAGCTCATGTTCCTGGGCATCGTCGCCGGTTTCGCGATCGCGGCTTTCGGAGCGGCGCTTGCGATACGTAGGTGGAGGGCCGGGATTCCCCGCGGTGCCGAGGAGCCTGTGGCGTAGCCCGTGCACCTGCGCTAGACTGCGAGCCAGTTGTCAACTGAACAGGCGTCGCCAGGTGCCTGTGAGCCCGTTGCCGGGTTCGCAGGAGAATAGGGAACCCGGTGTGAATCCGGGACGGGACCCGCCACTGTGAGCGCACCTTCGAGTGCGCGAGTCAGGAGACCTGCCTGGTGATGCGCGACGCGGCCTTCGAGGACACAAGGCCGGCTCGCGGCGACCTCATGGTGGAAGCCCCGAACCGCACCGCCCTCGAAAGACCCGCATCCGACAGCCCACCGGGCAGTCATGCGGGTCTTTGTCGTGAGGGGCGGTACGCGCGTCGAGACCAGGCACCCTGAGAGGAGCCCGTATGTCCCGTAGCAAGAG
>CAYXQU010000107.1:0-6282 GCA_964467305.1 uncultured Eubacteriales bacterium | reverse complement strand
ATGGTCACCGAGAACATGTTCGGTGACATCCTCTCGGACGAGGCCTCGATGCTCACCGGTTCGCTGGGGATGCTCGCAAGCGCATCGCTGGGTGACGGCACCGCGCTGTATGAGCCGTCGCACGGCTCGGCTCCTGATATCGCAGGGCAGGGGGTCGCCAACCCGCTCGCCATGCTGCTGTCGGTCGAGCTGATGCTGCGCTACAGCTTCGACATGCACACGGCCGCCGATGAGCTTGCCGCGGCGATCGAGGGCGTGCTCTCGGATGGCTGGCGCACTCGCGACATCGCAAGCGCCGACACCCTCGCCGAGAAGCTCCTGGGCACGAGCGCCATGGGCGACGCGGTCGTGGCACGGCTCTAGGTCTTAGGTCTGTCGAATCACTCGAATCCCGTGTGGCATCGGCTCTGCCTCAGGTACACTAGTACGCCACACCGTCGAGCTGAATGAGAGGGGTGCGTACGCGATGTCGCTACCGGCCGTGGACAAGATCTGGATGGACGGCGAGCTCGTCGACTGGGACAAGGCGCAGGTACACGTACTGTCGCACGCCCTCCACTACGGCTCCGGCGTCTTCGAGGGCATCCGCTGCTACGAGACCGCGAGCGGTCCGGCGGTGTTTCGCCTCCGCGAGCACATGGAGCGCTTCGAGCGCTCGGCGAAGATGCTCTACATGGAGCTGGGCTACTCGGTGGATGAGATGGTCCAAGCGGTCAAGGACACCATCTCGGCGAACAACCTGAAGAGCTGCTACATCCGACCCATCGCGTTCCGTGGCTACGGTGTCATGGGACTCGACCCGATAGCGGCTCCCGTGAACGTGACCATCGCCGCATGGCCGTGGGACACCTATCTGGGCGAAGAGGGCCTCACCAAGGGCGTCGACGTAGGCGTGAGCTCGTGGCGCCAGCGCGGCATCAACTCAACGCCGCCGGCGGTCAAGGCGACCGGCCAGTACCTCAACTCCTCGTTCGCACGCATCGAGGCCAACCGCCACGGCTACGCCGAGGCGATTCTGCTCAACGAAGAGGGCAAAGTCTGCGAAGGCACCGGCGAGAACCTCTTCATCGTGCGTGACGGTGTCATCTCCACCCCGCCCGTCTCGGATGGCATCCTCGAGGGCATCACTCGCGAATCGATCATGGTCATCGCCGACAACCTCGGCTACCCGGTACTTGAGGAGTCCCTCGTTCGCACTGACCTCTACGCCGCCGATGAGTTCTTCATGACCGGATCGGCTGCCGAAGTGGTCCCGGTCCGCTCGGTCGACGGGCAGGTGCTGGGAGATCCCGGCCCTGTGACCAAGGAGCTTCAAGAGACGTTCTTCCGCGTCGTCCGTGGCGAGGAAGAGGCGTACGAGGAGTGGCTCGACCGCGTGTAGTGACCGGGCTGCGGTTCTCGGCCCGTCGCGAGGAGACGACCATGATCACTCTCTACGACACCACACTTCGAGACGGCACCCAGCGAGAGGGGCTGTCGCTGTCGGTCGAGGACAAACTGCGCATCGCCGCCAAGCTCGACCTGCTCGGCATTCACTACATCGAGGGTGGCTTCCCCGGCTCGAACCCCAAAGACATCGAGTTCTTCGAGCGTGCAGGCGAACTCAATCTCGAGCAGGCGGTCATCACCGCCTTCGGTTCCACTCGGCGCAAAGACATCGCTCCCCAAGACGACCCCGGGCTGCAGGCGCTGCTTGACACCGGGTGTGAAGCGCTGTGCATCTTCGGCAAGGCGTGGGATGTCCATGTCACCGAGACGCTGCAGACCTCACTTGCCGAGAACGTCGCCATGGTGCGCGATTCGGTCGCGTTCCTCAAGGCCGCAGGTCGCACGGTGTTCTTCGACGCCGAGCACTTCTTCGACGGCTACAAGGCCGACGCAGCCTACGCGCTGGAGGTCTGTCAGGCGGCGGCCGAGGCCGGGGCGGATGCCATCGTGCTGTGCGACACCAACGGCGGCACGCTGCCGCACGAGGTCATGCGTATCGTGAGCGAGTTGTCGCTCGCGCTCGAGGTTCCCTTGGGAATCCACACGCACAACGATGCCGGCTGTGCCGTCGCGAACTCGCTTGTCGCGGTCGAGGCGGGCGCGGTCCACGTGCAGGGCACCATGAACGGTTATGGTGAGCGCGCCGGCAACGCGGATCTGACCAGCATCATCCCCGCGCTCGTCCTCAAGATGGGCGACGACTGCATCTCGCGCGACCAGCTCAAGCTGCTTACCGAGGTCAGCCATTTCATGACCGAGACGGCGAACCTCTCTCCCTACCCTCATCAGCCATACGTGGGCACGAGCGCCTTCGCTCACAAGGGCGGTGTGCACGCGAGCGCGGTAGCACGGCTGCCCGAGGCCTACGAGCACATCGACCCCATGCAGGTGGGCAACCTCGCCCGCGTGGTCGTCAGTGAGCTCGCAGGCCGGGCGTCTCTCACGATCAAGGCCAAGGAGATGGGGATCGAGCTTTCGGGCGATACCGCCGGAGACGTGCTCGACTCGATCAAGGAACTCGAGTACCACGGCTACTCGTTCGAGGCGGCCGATGCCTCGCTCGAGATCATGCTGCGCAAGCGGATGGGCAGCTTCGAGCCATCGTTTCGTCTCGAGTCTTTCCGTGTCATAGCCGAGAAGCGCGAGGACGGCCGCGTGGTGACCGAGGCCACCATCAAGGTCCACGTGGGTGGCCATCGCTACATCGCCACGGCCGAAGGCAACGGTCCGGTCAACGCGCTCGACAAGGCGCTGCGCATCGCGATCGGCCGCTACTACCCGCGACTCGACCAGATGCAACTCGTCGACTTCAAGGTGCGCGTCCTCGACGAGAACAAGGGCACCGGCGCCGTCACCCGCGTACTCATCGAGTCGAGTGACCACGAGAGCTCGTGGGGCACGGTGGGTGTCTCGGAGAACATCATCGAGGCCTCGTGGGAGGCGCTCGTCGACGCCGTCGAGTACGGTCTGACCCACGGTGCGGCCGGCTTCCAGGACTGAGTTTTCGCGCACAGTGAATCGGCGAATGGAGCAGGAGGGCTCGTTTCGGCATGGAATCAGAGCAGATAGACAGCGGGTTTCAGCGGATACGGGGGAGCGGTATGCGTGTGGTGCGCGTGCTCTTCGAAGGCGACTGCCGATACGGGCTCGCCGATGAGACCACCGTCACGCTTCTGACCGACGAGCCCTTCGCCGCGTGGGAGCCCGACGGGCTGCTGCCGCTTGCCAGCGTGAAGCTGCTGCCGCCGGTCGCGCCCACGAAGGTTGTGTGCGTGGGCCTCAACTACCGAAACCACATTGCCGAGATGGGCCACGACATGCCCGCCGAGCCGGTGATCTTCCTCAAGCCTTCGACGTCGGTGATCGGGCCGGGTGCACCGATTCCGGTCCCACCGGGCGTGGGGCGAGTCGATCACGAGGCGGAGCTGGGTGTGGTGATCGGACGACGGACCCACATGGCGACGCCCGAGGAGGCCGCAGCCAACGTATTGGGACTCACGTGTGGAAACGACGTGACCGCCCGCGAGTTGCAGCAGATCGACGGGCAGTGGTCGCGGGCGAAGGGTTTCGACGGGTTCTGTCCTTTGGGGCCGTGGGTCGCAAGCGACGTGGACCCTTCCGACCTGTTGGTCGAGTGTTACGTCAACGGAGAGCGGCGCCAGTCGGCCCGTACGAGTGAGATGCTGTTCCACCCGTATGACCTGGTGAGTTTCGTGAGCCGCGTCATGACACTGGTACCCGGCGACGTGGTTCTCACCGGGACGCCCGGAGGTATTGGTCCCATCAGCTGCGGTGACTCCGTGGAGATCCGCATCGAGGGAGTGGGCTCGCTCACCAACCCGGTGTGCTGAGAGTCGCGCAGTGATCGTCTAGAGGAATCCAACGACCATGTTGTTCAAAGACGCCCGCATCACGCGGGTCACACTCGCGCGGTTCATCGCCCGCATGGGCGGGGAGGCCGCCTTCTTCATTGGCGTATGGGGCATGGCCGCCTACGTCTTCGACGCGACCCCGGCGCAGATCGCGGTGCTGATGGCGGTTCTGGCTGTCACCTCGATGGTGGGGGCATCGTTCGCGGGCGTTCTGGTGGACCGGTTCGGGCCGCGCACGGTGCTTGTGGGTTCTCAGTTCTTCTACATCCCAGTCGCGATCGCGATCACCTTCGTGGGCTCGATCGAGGGGCTCATAGGGATGAGCGCACTGCTGGGCTTGTCCACCGCTCCCATCATGACCGCGACCGGATCGTTCGCGCCCTACCTCACAAGCGACCCCGAGCACATCGAGAAGGTCAACGCGCTGATCGAGGGTGCCGGTGCGCTGTCGTTTGTGATGGGGCCGGCGTTGGGTGCGCTCGTCGCGAAGTTCTTTTCGATCGAGGCGGTGTTCTACGTCGACGCTGTGCTCACGCTGACCGGAGCGGTGCTGGTGCTGCCGGTCAAGACGCCGCCTGTGGGTAGCGCGGCGGGCGGGGGAGCACTTCGTGAGATGGTCCAGGGAATCAAGGTCTCCTACGGGCTGCGCGGCGTGCGCTACTACGTGCTCATGGGAACGCTCATGTGGTTCTCCTTCGGCGCGTTCGGCGCGCTCGAGCCGCTGTTCTATCGCGATGTGGTGGGCACCGGCGTAGAAACCATCGGCTACATGAACTCGCTGTTCGGTCTGGGCATCGGCGCAGGTGCGTGGCTCCTCACGAAGCTGCCGGCGAAGGCAACGAGCGCGCGCGGCCTCGCCATTGGAGTGGCACTCATGGGCGCGTGCGCGACGCTGTATGTGGGCACCGCCGATCTGCGGGTGATAGCGGTGGGTGCACTCACCTGGGGTCTTGTCATCGGGGCCACCGAGCCGCTGCTGCGCACGCTCATGCAGACCGACGCTCCCGAGGAGTACGTGGGCCGTGTCATGGGCACGGCACAGGTGCACAGGAGCGCCGGTGAGATCCTGCCGCTCATGCTCGCTCCCGGGCTCGCGGCCGCCTTCGGCGTGCAGCCGGTGATGATCGCGGGTGCGGCGCTCGCAGGGATCATCGCACTGCTCACCGTGGGCCACGCGGCCTCGATCGACCGCGGCCGTACGATGTTCACGCATGTCTCGCTCGATGAAGCGCTCGCGACCGACGACCCGATCAGCCCGCTGACCTGAGCCGGCCCGGTGACCGCTAGCGGTCGACCAGGGAGCGCATCACCGCTGCTGTCTCGTCATCGAGATCGTAGGCGAGAGCTCGCTCGGCGTGATCGGCAGCCTGTTGCGTCAAGCCCAGGCGATCCGCTTCGGTAGCCGAGAGGACATCCCATAGCCCCGAACGGGGATCGGCGGACCTGCCGCGCTCGGCGATTCGGGTGAAGCGCTCGAAGCCTGCAGGGTCGTCTCGGTAGATCGCCTGCACGGCGAGCATCTGAGACGCTGCGAGATCGACACGCCAGCTGGTGTCGTTGGCGCTGCGTTCGATGAGGCTTTCGGTGGCTGCGGCGACCTGCGCATCGCCGGCAGCCAGTGCCGGGATGGCGGCGCCGATCGACTGAGCGGCGTAGGCCGGATCGCGCCACCGGTCGTAGAGCTGCTCGAAGTCGCTTGCCGCGGTCGCGCGAGACAGCGCGTATTGCGTGGGCAGCGACAGCGCGACGAACGCGCCGCTCATCAAGGCCGCACCCGCCAGTATCGGCACGATCCACCGCACGACCAGCTCGGTGCGAACCGGCGTCTTGGACTTCCGTCCAGCAGCGACCCCAAGTGCGGTGCCCGCCAATGCGCAGCTTGCGGCCAGTGAGGCCGGATTCGTCCATCCCACCAACGAAGAGGCCAGCAAGGCGATGGGCGCTGACGCCACGAGCGTCACCGCATGGGAGCGCGCATCTGTCGCAAGCCGAACCACCGCCCACACGCCCGCGACCCATGCGATGCCCGCGAGCACCGCCCCGATCAGGCCGCCCCCAAGCACTATCGCGAGCACGGCGTTGTGGGGGTCGGTCGTGGGCGTGCCCCCTTGCACGCCCCAGGTGATCCATGCCGAGAACTGCTGGAGTCCGCGCCCTGCGAGGGGGGAAGTCGATATGTGGGCGGCAGCAGCACTCCAGATCGCATCTCTATCGGTGCCCACTGCGGCCACCATCGCCCGAAGCGCCCCGCCTGCCTTGCCAAGAGACGCCGCCACCAACGCGGCGGTGAGGGCCAAGGGGGCCACGGCTATCACAGCAGAGACGGCCATGGTCACCCGCCGCGACCGTGGCAGGTACGTCACCGCTGCCCAGATCAGCGCCGCGCTCACCACCGCCACAAGCCCCAACCGCGACCCTGATG
>CAYXQU010000106.1:2788-6297 GCA_964467305.1 uncultured Eubacteriales bacterium | reverse complement strand
GAGGTCTTCTACTCCATGACGACCGCGACAGCCTCTTCGCCTGCCGCAGGCTCCCTGAAGCCCTCACCCGTGGGCAGCCCCAACGATGCACGAACCTGGCCTTCGATCCGGTCACGCAGGTCGGGGTTCTCCCGCAAGAACTCCTTGGCGGCCTCCCGACCCTGACCAAGACGCTCCTCGCCACAGGTGTACCACGCACCGGACTTCGCAACGATTCCTTCTTCGACACCCAGATCGAGTATGGAGCCCTCTTTGCTGATCCCGGATCCGAACATCAAGTCGAACTCAGCGATACGAAACGGCGGCGCCACCTTGTTCTTGACGACCTTCGCACGAACGCGGTTGCCCACGATGTCGGTTCCCTGCTTGATCGAGTCGATACGGCGGACATCGATGCGGATCGTCGAGAAGAACTTGAGGGCGCGGCCGCCTGTGGTGGTCTCCGGGCTGCCGAACATCACGCCGATCTTCTCGCGCAACTGGTTGATGAAGATACACGTGGTGTTGGACTTACTGAGGGAGCCGGCGAGCTTGCGCAACGCTTGGCTCATCAATCGGGCCTGGAGCCCGACCGAGGCATCACCCATCTCGCCTTCGATCTCAGCACGTGGCACGAGAGCGGCAACCGAGTCGATGACAATGACGTCGACGGCACCGCTGCGAACGAGCATGTCGCAGATCTCGAGGCCCTGCTCGCCGGTGTCAGGCTGGCTGATGAGAATCTCGTCGATATCCACCCCGAGCCTCGAGGCGTACGCCGGATCCAATGCGTGTTCTGCGTCTATGAAGGCAGCCACACCGCCACATGCCTGAGCCTCCGCGACGATCTGCAGGGCCAGCGTGGTCTTACCACTGGACTCCGGACCATAGATCTCGACGATGCGCCCACGTGGCACCCCACCGATTCCCAGCGCGGCATCCAAGGCAAGTGATCCCGTGGGGATCGCCGCGATCGTGTCCGATGCGGCATGCTCGCCAAGCTTCATCAAAGAGCCCTTGCCGAACTTCTTCTCGATCTGCTCTTTGGTGACGTCGAGGATTCTTTCCTTGTCACGATCCATGGATCACTCGCTCCTTACGTGGGACACGGGAGACCCCGAGACGGGCTCGCCCTGAAGCTACACGAACAGGTGTTCGATGTCAACGGCGAACCTCGCGCATGAATGCGCCGGCGACGCCGCGTTTCCGTAGACGGTCATGACGAGGCCGCAGGCCCAATGTCACTCCCCCCTCAGGCGCCACGTCCCGATGATCCGATACTGCGGACCACGCGGCGCCAACCGGCTGATGAACAAGCTAAAGGACGGCACTGACACGATAACCTGACCGTGCCTTACGAGTGCGTCACCAGCGTCGATCGCTTCAGTACGTATCGCGCTATTGCCACGGCTTCTGCAAAGCGTCAGGTGAGGAGGTTGGGGGCGACTCTCGACGATCAATCCTGCGCGTTCGCACGCAAGGTCCACGTGCGCCACCAGCGACGAAAAGCATCCGTCCGCATCGTCGAACCCCACCCACAGCACCCGGGCTCGGCCCACAGAGGGACGCACGCCCATGCCGTTTGACCGAAGTGAGAACGGCTCCATCAGGGGCATTGCAGCATCGAGTCGCTCGCACAGCATGTCAACGTCGCCTTGCGTGAGCTCACCCAGGAAACGAACGGTCAGGTGGAGGTTCTGTGGGACCACCCACTTCTGCGCTCGCCAACGCGGATCGAGGCGCTCGATGACCTCGCGCACACGCGCAGCCGCGCCCGAGGCCAGAGGGCCCGGCTCGATCGCGAGGAAACAGCGCACAGAGAGTCAGCCCGCTTGATCAGCACGGTCGACGATCGCCGTGCGGATGAGGTTCAGGCCTGCGGCGGTCGCCCGCGAACGTACCGAGTCCCTACTTACAGGTGGGTAGTTCAACAGCACGGTCCGGATGCCGGAGGCTGATGCCACGCCGAACCACACCGTGCCTACGGGCTTGTCGGCGGTTCCTCCGTCAGGCCCGGCGATTCCGCTCACCGCAAGGGCCACGTCCGCGCCGAACACGGAAGCCGCGCCACTGGCCATCTGCGTGACGCACTGAGCACTCACTGCACCGTGCACCTCGAGGACCTTCGGGTCGACGCCCAACACACTGACCTTCGAGTCGTTCGAGTACGTGACAGCCCCACCCACGAACATTCCCGAGGAGCCCGCGACATCAGTCAACGCGGCCGCGACCATCCCCCCGGTGCACGACTCGGCCACCGCGACGGTGACTCCGGCGGCCTTGGCGATAGAGACCACCTCCTCGGCCAGGGTACGACCCGAGCGCGTGTAGCAGGCCGGGCCGAGCGCAATCGCAGCAGCCTCGAAGGCATCGGCCAACACGGGCGCTCCGGCACCCGCATCGGTGAGCAGGACTCGCACATCACCCGGTCGCGCGAGGATCGTGAAGCCCACGCCGGGCAGGTGTGCGATCGCACGCGACACCACCTGCTGCGCATCCGACTCGGTCAGCCCCACGGCACCCAGTTCCGGGACCTGCGCACGCACCGACGGATACTGGGCGAGAAGCTCCTCGAGCATGGGGCGCATCTCAGTGGGTGGCCCCGGCAGCAAGGCGACTACCGAACCGCGAGTGGTCTTGACCACCAGTCCGGGTGCGGTGCCGGTCGTCGCAGCGATGATCTTGGCACCTTCGAGTACCTCCGCTTGAACGAGCACCTGCGCGGCAGCGACCGGGTCGGTATGGCGTACGACCGCCGGTTGTAGCCACGACTCGAGCTCGGGGCTCACCACGATGGGTATCCCGAGCCCCTCAGAGGCCGCCTGACGGGTGATGTCGTCGTGGGTGGGTCCAAGACCGCCTGTGGTGATCACCAGGTCGCAGACGGCCGCCAAACGGGCGATCTGCGAAGCGAGCAGCTCCTCGGAGTCGCCCACACTCACCGACTCGATCATCTCGAAACCCCGCACAACCAATGCACGCGCAATCTCCGCGGTATTGGTGTCGATGCGCAAGCCCATGGTGAGTTCTGAGCCGACGGTGATGATCGCTGCGGTCAGGGAAGCTCGACTCACGAAGATGGCCTCTCGACGATGGGTCAGTCGACGGTTTCCTCGGCGGCACGCTCGGCGGCCTCGTGGGCGGCCAACGCATCCTTGGCGATGCTGACGTCACCGGTCCACGGACCAACGAGCACGTCCGCGGCGTGGCGGAAGTAGTCGACCATGGAGATGATCGTGAGCACGACCGCGGCGCCCATGACCGCCCACGACCCCACCTGTACGTAGAGGGCGAACTCCGGTCCCAGCGGAACCAGCAGCGAGGAGTCCTTCACGAGGAACAGCAGTATCGCGATGATCTGGACGACCGTCTTGACCTTGCCGTACCACGACGCGGCTATGACCTGGCCTTCGGCCGAGGCGACCATCCGCAAGCCGGAGACTATGAACTCGCGGGCGATGATGACGAACCCGATCCAAGCGGGCAATACCGCGAGCTCAATCAGCGCAAGCAACGCGGCGGTGACCAGC
>CAYXQU010000106.1:1804-2778 GCA_964467305.1 uncultured Eubacteriales bacterium | reverse complement strand
GCGAGTGGGTCGAGGAACTTGCCGAAGGTGGTCACTTCATTTCGCGTGCGCGCAAGGTAGCCGTCGACTCCGTCGGTGGCCGCCAGCAGCCCGAACACCGCAGCAGCGATCCACGGCTTGAGAGCCACGACGACCGCCGGCGCGCTCACCCACTGCGGCCAGTCGGCGAGCAGCACCACAAGAAACGCCGGGATGAGCACCATCCGCGTGAGCGTGACGGTGTTGGCCGCGTTCATCTGCACGCCCTTGCGGGTCACGACGCCACCTCGCCCTCGAGGTCGTAGCACACGCTGTCCACGATCCTCGCGGTGAGCATCTCTCCGGGAACACCGCGATCGAGCCAGACGACCCCGTCGATATCGGGTGCCTGCCCGGCCCACCTGCCCACACTCAGACCGGTGTCGGGGTCAACGTCCTCAACAAGCACCTCAACCGTGCGACCGATGTGCGAGGCAGCCTTCTCGAAGCCGATGAGATCTGCGAGGTCGCGCAGGCGCTGCGCGCGCGCACGCCGGGTGCGCGCCGGTACCTGAGGCTCCATCGCCGCCGCCGCTGTGCCTTCTTCGCGCGAATACGGGAACACGCCCACATAGTCGAAGCGCGCCTCCTCAAGAAAGCGCGTGAGAGCCGCGACGTCTGCGCGGGTCTCGCCGGGGAATCCGGCGATGAGGGTGGTGCGCAAGACGACATCGGGCATCGCCGCTCGGATCCGAGCGATCAATGAGAGGTACTTCTCGGCGTCGCCGGAGCGTCTCATCGCCCGCAACACCGGCCTGCTGGCGTGCTGAAGCGGCATGTCCAGATAGCGACAGACGTTCGGGTTGTCCGCCATCGCACTGAGAAGCTCGTCTGAGACCCCGTCGGGCTGGGCGTACATGAGACGCAGCCACAGCACACCCGGTACCGATGAGACGGCGCGTACGACGTCGGCGATGGTGTGTGATGCGTCCAGATCGCGCCCATAGGCGGTGATG
>CAYXQU010000106.1:0-1794 GCA_964467305.1 uncultured Eubacteriales bacterium | reverse complement strand
GTGATGTCCTGACCGATGAGCACGATCTCCTTGGCGCCGGCTGCGACAAGCTCGTGGGCCTCGGCGACGATGTCATCAAGCGCACGGCTGCGATACGGCCCGCGGATCGACGGAATCGTGCAGTACGCACAGTCACGGTGACAGCCGTCAGAAACCTGCAGGTAGGCGAAGGGGCCGCTCACCGTGCGCTTACGTGCACCGGCGGCAGAAGCGACCGGGGCCGCCTTCACGCCGGTGACTCGCTCGATCACCTCGAGAACGGCGCCCTCGGCGTCCACAGGCACGAAGGCGGCGACCTCCGGCATCTCGGCGGACAGATCGCCACCGTAGCGGCTGGGCATGCATCCGGCGACCACGAGCTTGCGCGACGCCGAGTGCGGCAGCCAATCGGCGGCGAGCTCCAATACCACCGAGATGGACTCCTCGGTGGCCTCGGTGATGAACGAACAGGTGTTCACGATGACGACATCCGCCTGATCGTGGTCGTCGACAAGCCGATATGCCGACGAAGCGACGGCTGCGCGCATCTTGTCGGTGTCGACCTCGTTTTTCGGACAGCCCAGCGTGAGGAAGGCGACCGACGGCGTGCGTGAGGGTGATGGCGACACGCCGGCTACCGGTAGTTCGTGTACTGGAGAGGGATACCGTAGTCCTGCTGCTTGAGGAAGCTGATGACGTTTTGCAGCTCATCGCGGCTGGCACTGGAGACCCGCAACTTGTCGCCTTCGATCTGCACCTTGACCTTCATCTTCTGGTCTCTGATGTCTTTGTTGATGCGTTTGGCCAGATCCGTCTCTATCCCCATCACGATCGTGCCGGTGTAGCGAACGTTGCCGCTGCTGGCAGCTTGCGGCGCGCCCCAAGCGACGGCCTTGAGATCGATGCCGCGCTTCACAAGCTTGCCGTTGAGCACGTCTTTGACCTGACCGCCCACGAAATCGCTGGGGGCCACCAGGGTGAAGGTCTTGTCGCCTTTTGAGTACTCGAGCGTGGCGCCCGAGTCCTTCAGGTCGTAGCGCTGCACAAGCTCCTTGCTCGCCTGCTGGTACGCGTTATCAACCTCTTGCAAGTCGACTTCAGAGACCACGTCGAAACTGCTGTCCTTGGCCATGGGTGGCACGTCCCCTTTCTGTTCGTGTCGCGTGTGTGTGATGCGTTGTTCTACTCGTTGGTCTCAGCCTCGAGGGTCAGCGTGGGTGTGTCGTCGCTGGCCGGGACCTTCTGCTTCTTGCCGTCACGCAGGATCGTCACCGCTGAGGGGCGTCCCACCAGGACCTTGGCTACCTCGGTGACCTCGTATTTCTTGCTCTGCCCGCCGGTGAGCGTTCCCACGTAGGCGCGCTTGCCATCCACGTCGATCTCGAGCCACGAGGCGCCGGTGTTCGAGACCTTCACCTCTAGGGTGAACGGCACCGTCTCGAGGGCTTCGGGATCGGACTCCTCGGACGCATCGGCCTGCTCGGACTCCCCGGTCGTCTCGGCGTCTGTGCCGGATACCGCGTCGTCTGCGGGAACCGTCGATGTGGGCTCGGTGAGCGGAGTGGGTTCGGGCAGCGTCTCTGGCTCGGGGCGCACGATGCGCATGACCCCCCACACCGCAAGTGACAGCACGGCGACCGCGACCACCACGATGATCGCAGCACGTGCGGGAACCGCATGCTGTTGATGCCGAGGAGCCACAGCCGTGTCTGTCTGCGGCAGGTTGAGATCGGCCGAGCGGCTCGTGCCGCTCTCGGCTCGGTACATCTGCAGAAGCGGCATGGGGTCGAGCTCGAGGAAGCGCGCGTAGCTTGA
>CAYXQU010000105.1:0-6378 GCA_964467305.1 uncultured Eubacteriales bacterium | reverse complement strand
CTCGCGCAGGTAGCGGCTGCGTACCAGGATGTAGGCGTCAGGCGAGATCCGGCGGGCCAGTTCGACGATGCGCCGTGCCGCGGGAGGATCGTCGATCACCACCACGATCGCCCGGGCCTTATCGGCGTCCACGTGACGCAGGATCTCCTCTTGCGTCGCATCGCCGTAGTGGATGGGTTCGCCCTCCTCTGAGGCGGTCTTGACCGTGCCGGCGTTGAGCTCGAGGATCGCGTAGGGCACATCGGCCAAGCGCGCGGTCCGAGCGACGTTGTGGCCCGTCACGCCGAACCCCACGATCAGCACGTGCCCGAAATACGCGTGGGATGGCTCGAGGCGCACCGGCGAGAAGCCACCCTTCTCCAGCCTGATGAGCGGCGTCTTGCACAGGGCGTCCGAGCACCGTGGGCCAATCGCCACCATCGCCGGGGTCAGCAGCATCGAGAGCACCGCCGTGTCGAGCACGATCTGGAACACCTCGGTGCCAAAGAGCCCTGCCGAGACCCCCGCCTGCGCAGCGACCAGCGAGAACTCCCCCACCTGCGCCAGCGCAAGACCGGCGAGCACGGCATGGCGTAGCGGCAACCCCAAAGCGAGCGCGGCACCCCCCGCAATGACTGGCTTGATGAGGAGGATCCCGCTCGTGAGCAGTGCGACCCTGCCCGGATTCGCCCTGAGGAACTCGATGTCGAGCAGCATGCCAATGGAGACGAAGAACAGGCTCATGAAGACATCGCGAAACGGCATCATCACGGTGACGGCCTGATGCGAGTAGTCGGACTCCGAGATGATCAGCCCCGCGAGGAACGCGCCCAGTGCAAGCGACAGCCCCATCGACTGGGTGAGCAAGGCGATGCCCACGCACAGCATGATGACGCCCAGCAAAAACGCCTCGGAGCTCTTGGTGCGGGTGATGCGCTCGAGTATCCACGGGACGATCCAGCGGTACGCGACCACCGCGAAGACCGCCACCGCTGCGACCCGCAGCACCAGCCCGCCCACCGCGAGCAGCCCGGTGGCGCCGGCGGTGGCACCAGCCTGCGTCGCGCTGCCGCTCATGCTGGCGAGCAGTGGCGCCATGAGCATGACCGGTACCACCGCGATGTCTTGGTAGATGAGCGTCGCGAGCACCATGCGACCGTACGGCGCGTCGAGTTCCGCCCGCTCTTGCAGCATCTTGAGTACGACCGCCGTCGACGAGAGCGCGACGATGAAACCTATGTAGAGCGACTGCTGGGGTGTCGAACCCATGAGCAGGGTGCCCATGCCCACCACGAGCGCCGTTCCGAAGAACTGGATCGATCCACCGATGAGGAACTGGCGCTTCATGTGCGCGAGGTCGGCCAGCGAGAACTCGAGCCCGATGACGAACAGCAGCAGCACCACGCCTATCTCAGACAGCAGCTCGATCTGATGGGCGTTTCGCACGAGCCCCAACGCATCGGGGCCAGCCAGTACGCCAACCAGAAGCAGCCCAATCGAAGACGGCAGGCCCAGCCGATGACAGACGACCGCAGCGACCACGGCCAGACCGAAGATGACGGTCAGGTCGAACAGGACGGCAGGCAAGACGAAGTCCCCTCGAAACGTGCTGGCCAGATGGTGACGATGGTACCTGAAGCGCGCAGGCCGCGCGCAGCGATGGCCGCGCCAGACGAGCCGCACGCCTACTCCGGCTGCACCGCCGGCTCGCAGATCCCGTCGCCGCCGGGACAGCCGTACATCGAACGCAGCGCCGGCGTGAGCATCCCCCAGATCGCGGTGGCCGAGCACACGGCAGCCATGACCCAGAAGACCACCGACGGGCTCGCGGCCTTCACGCCGTAGCCTGCCGCCACATAGCCAAGCGGTGCCACCGCGTATCCCAGCGCGAACACCATCGACAGCGCCCTGCCACGCATCTCTTCAGGCGCGCGTTCCTGGAGCACCACGTTGACCACCGGGTTCACCGGGCCCGACAGGAATCCTCCCACCGCCATGGCCACGATCTCGATCCAAAACGCCGGGCTGATGGCCAGCGTGACCATCACCAGCGCAGCCGCCCACAGGCCGGTGACAAACGCGGTGCGGCGCGAGATCCTCGCACCTATCGCGCTGTATGCAAGCGCACCCACCACTCCGCCTCCCGAGAAGGCGACGAGCAGCATTCCCAGTGCCTGTGGTTGGTTGAGCCGTTCGTAGACCACGGGCAAGACGACAGCGATCACCGAGTAGGTCAGCGCGAAGCTGATGGTGGACAGGACCGTCGTCGACCTGATGGCGGGGTCGCGTACCACGAAGCGCAAGCCGTCGATGGCATCGGTGACCCAGTGCTGCCTCTCGTGCACGACCGGCGGTGGAGTGGGCGGTCCCGCGATCCCCACGAACAACGCCGAAGCGACGAAGCCCGCGAACATCGCCCAGAACGTGTTGGCCGCACCGATGAGCGCGATCAGAAGGCCGGCGACACCGGGGCCGATCAGCCACGCAAGTCCCCAGACCGCCTCGTGCACACCGTTGACGCGCTCGAGCGCGTACTTCGCGCGCTTCGCAACATCCGGCAGCATCGCTTCACGAGCGGTCACGCCCACCGGGTCGAAGGTGGATCCCAGGACCGCCGCGAAGACCACGATGGGATACGTGAGGATCCCCGCCAGCGCCCACACCGGGATCAGCATCGCCGAGATCGCCGAGAAGATGTCCGACCCCACGCTGGTGCGCTTACGGCCCAGGCGGTCGATGATCACGCCGCTTCCCAGCGATGCGATGAGCGTGGGAATCGCACTGGCGGCGGCGAGCAGCCCGGCTGCAGCGGGGTCGCCGGTCAGCTCGAGTGCCAGCCACGGCAAAGCGATGGAGGCGACTCCGTTGCCAATGCCGGACAACAGCGTCGCTGCTTCAAGCGCGATGAACGGCAGCTTCGTTGCCGGCTGCTCGGTAAGTCGCGTCACCCGATTCCCCACAATCGGTTGCGAGAGATATCCCCCTGCGCATCTTGCGCGCGTTTCCTCGGCGGCCTTCCCCCAAAATGCGTATAGCCACCCGGTGCTTGTGCATATGCGAGTGTGCGTGCGCGATCGCACCGATTCTACAGCCGTGCCGGCACGCATGAATACCCCGCGTCATGAGCTGGCGGCAGCGTCACGCCAGGAGCCGCGGGGGTCATCGACCGGGTCGACTCCCGCAACCCCTCCAGCACGTCCTCCCCCGATCGGACTGCGCGGCGTGACGCTGCATCTTCGAAGTATGGGCAGACGACCTTACCAGAACCTTACCGCCCTGCTAGAAGGCACTGTTTGCGGCCTTTCGGAGTATCCTCGGAAGCGCGGAGTGCCAGACGATGCCGAGACCGGCCGAAAGGTGCCAGCGATGGTTGCGCCCTCGGAACGCCCACTGCTCGAAGTCGCCAACCGGGCTGAGCTGCGGGCGTGGCTGGAAGTCAACCACGCGGACTCCGGCGGTGTGCGGCTCGCGATTGGCAAGAAGGGCGGCACCGTCACGCAGCTCACCTACGACGACGCCGTCGAAGAAGCCCTGTGCTTCGGCTGGATAGACGGTATGGCGCGCAAGCTCGACGCCCACCGCTACACGGTCCTGCTCACACCGCGCAGGCCCGGCGGCAACTGGGCCCGAACCAACAAGGAGCGTGTGGCCCGGCTGGCCGAGGCGGGGCTGATGCGGCCTGCAGGCCTCGCCGTTGTCGAGGCGGCGAAAGCCGATGGCTCGTGGGATCTGCTGACAGACGTCGAAGCGCTCAAGATTCCCGATGACCTGGCTGCCGCGCTCGCCAAGCATCCCGCTGCGGCAAGAGGCTGGGAACGCATGCCGGCGAGCCGCAAGCAGCTCGCGCTCTACGCGTTGGCCACCGCGAAGCGGCCCGAGACGCGCGCCCGTAGGCTCTCGGCCACTGTCGAAGAGGCCGCTGCAGCCGAGCCAGCCACCGCCGAAGGCTAGCGCTCAAGCCCCTCGGCGGTGCGCTTGATGCCCACGAGCGTCTTGTGGCTGAACAGCGCCCCGCCGAAGTTGAGCGGTCCGTTCCAGATCCAGCGCCCGAAGCCGGTCTCGGAGCCGTCGGCACGCATGCGCAGGATGAGGCGGGTGCCCCCGTCGTTGGTGGGCTTCATGACAAACGCCATGGAGTTCTCGGTCCAGGTTTCCGGCATCGATGCGAGCGGGAGCTCTGGTGTGGGCAAGCTGCCGGTGGTGAGCACGAAGGCGCGGCCGGGGTCGGCGACCACCACGTCGTAGGCGATCATGTCGTTGATCGAGATCGTGTCGCCCACGGCGACATCTTGCAGCTCAGGCACGATGCGCGTCGAGTAGTGCCCATCCACGAAGTCCGAGGAGCCCGTCGCGTTGTAGAACCAGTCCCACCCGTACCAGCCGCCGCGGTGCTGCCCCATCTGCTGCACCAGCGCGTAGACCGTCTGCGGCGGCGCGGCGATCGTGATGGCCTTGGTCGAGATCTCGCGCGTGGCCGGGAACAGATCGTCGCCCGGGTAGGTGGCGGCGTGCTCTTCGGGGGTCGCACCCCAGGTGTCGGTGAACCAGCGGGTGGCCGGGGGCACGAGCGCAAATCCCAGCACCAGCATCACAACCAGCGCGGCGATGACGATAGCGACCCACCTGAGCACAGCGAGCAGTGCGGTCATGGTCTTGTCCTTTCGGGTACTGCCGTGTATTCTTACGGTGTAAGTCTTACGATGTAAGGTATAGCACCCGTACGCTGTAAGGGTCAATACCCGATCTGTGGTTCCCCTGAGAGACGGAGTTCGCCGATGACCGCCAAACGTCCTACCCCGCTCACGCGCGACGAGATCTTCTCGGCGGCACTCGCGATCATCGATGCCGAAGGGATCGACGCGCTGTCGATGCGACGGCTCGCCCGGGACCTGGGCGTCGAGGCGATGTCGCTCTACCACCACGTCGCGAACAAAGATGCGGTGCTCGACGGCGTGGTCGCGCTGGCACTTACCGCTCAGGCGCCGGCCGGCCCGCCCCCCGGCCCCTACACGCCGTGGACCGAGATCGTGGTGGGCGCGGTCATGGGCTTCCGACGCGCGCTCGTCGCCCACCCAAACGTGTTGCCACACATGGTGAAACACGCGCCCACCGGCCCGGAGGCACCCGCGATGTATGTGACTGACCCGCTGCGCTTCCTGCTGGCGCGCGGCCTCACGCAGACCGACGCCACGCAACTGTTCGAGGCGACGTTCGCGCTGTCGTTCGGGCACGCGCTGCTCACCACGAACTACCCCACCATCACCGGCGACACGGACGTGCCCGACGTCACGTTCACCGAGGAGAGCTTCGAGCGAGCGGTGCGCATGCTGGTCTCGGCGTACGGCGCGGATGCCCGGCTGGCGGACTCAGAGGAAGGGACGAGGTAGCGATGGAGCCGATCACACGGACACCGGACTGGCGGCTGGTTGGGATCTTCTACGGCATCTGCCTGGGGTTCGTCTCGCTGGTGGCCCTGGGCCTCTATCTTGCCGGTGCCAACATGAGTACGACCGGTGCGCAGCTCACGTTCCAGCTCACGGTCGCGTTCCTCTACATGCCGGCGCCGCTTGTCTCGGCGCTCATCGCCGAGCGCGTGGGCAGGCGCAGCCCGCTCATCCGCACCACGTTTCACGGGTTCGGGCGCAAACTGCCCCGGCTACTGCTGACGTACGTGGGGTTGAGCCTGGGTCTGTACGCCGCGTATCTGCTATTCGCATTCCTGTTCGGCAACATCGTGCACGTGCCCGGTGCGGGCACCCTGGTGACATCGCAAGCGGGGTTCGTTGAGAACGTGACCAGCATCTTCTCGGAGATGGCGAAGGAGCACGGAGTCGCGCCACCCAGCGAAGCAGAGCTGAGCACGCCGCCGCTCGGGTTGCTGTTCGTGGTCACGTTGCTTGGCGGACTGGTGGCGGGTGTCAGCGTGAACGGGCTCTTCGCCTTTGGTGAAGAGTACGGCTGGCGCGGCTTCCTGATGGATGAGCTGCGGCCATTGGGCGCTGTCCGAGCGAACCTTGTGACCGGCGTCATGTGGGGACTCTTCCACGCGCCGATCATCTTGCTGGGCTTCAACTTCGCGCCCTACCGGTTCTTGGGCATCATCGCGATGGTGGTGCTGTGCACGCCATTCTCGTTCCTGCTGTGGCGCGCACGCCAGTACACAGACTCGCTGCTCATCCCCGCGATGCTGCACGGCGCGTTCAACGCTTTCGCCGGCTTCTTCCTGCTGCTTCTGGTGGGCAGGAATCCGCTCGTGGCGTTGCCGGTGGGGCTGCTGGCTGCCGCAGCGCTCGCATTGGTCGCATGGGGGTTCTGGGTGTGGAGCGAGGGCAAGCTCGCCGAGAAGATGGGTACTCTCAGTCCGTAAGCACCCCAGCAGTCAGATCGCCGCTCTCAAGG
>CAYXQU010000104.1:0-6382 GCA_964467305.1 uncultured Eubacteriales bacterium | reverse complement strand
CGCCGTCGACCGGTAAGATCGCGGTGAAGGTGATCAACCACTACGGGGACGAGGTCTTGAAGGTGTACGCCAGTGACGCCGCCTCCCCGGACGGGCCGTGAGAGGAGCCATCCATGGACAGTAGCGACAGCGGGGAGGTCCTTCTCGCCATCTCTGACGGCGGCGACGAGGCTCAAGCGGTTCAGGTGACCACGCTAGATGCGGCCGGCCTGCTGGAACGATCTCACCTTCAGGAATGGTTGGTCGCCCACCCGACCATCTTGGGCAGCGGCGTCAAGATTGTCACCGTGGAGTACGACGGATGGGTCGTCGCGGGCGGCGCCCAGCGGGACCGGCTCGATGTGCTCGGTTTGGACAGGGATGGACGCCTGATCGTCGCCGAGCTGAAGCGCGGCATGGCGCCAGACACAGTTGAGATGCAGGTGATCAAGTACGCAGCCATGGCGAGCAGGTTCCGTCTGGATTCTCTCGCCGCGGCGCATGCGGCGTACTCGACCTCGAGAGGAACGCCGCTTACGGAGGACCAAGCCGCTGAGGCCCTCCAGGCTCACGCCGAGACCGTATCCGATGACTCGCTGGCGGACCCTCGTGTCGTCGTCATCGCGCAAGGATTCAGTCCAGTAGTCATCTCCTCCGTGATCTGGCTGGCGCAGAGAGGCGTCGACGTGTCGCTTGTGCGCTTCCAGCCCTACCAGCATTCGAGCGGCCAGGTCTTCGTCACGTTCTCGCGCCTGTTTCCGCTGCCGGACATCGAGAAGTCCATCGTGGCACCTGGCAAGCCGACGGCCGAGATCTCCACGGAGAAGCTGCCCAGGATCGAGTGGTCCACCGCCGACCTGCTGGCCTTGGGCCGCATAGCAAACACCGGCACGCGCACGACCCTCGACCTCTGCTCAGAGAAGCCCGACGAGTACGTGAGCCTCACCGAGATCGTAGAGGCTGCCGGAATCACTCGGCCGGTGGCGCGGGCCCATCTGGCTGGCCTGACGATGGTGACAAAGCGTCGGTTTGGGCGCCGCAACTGGCTGTTCACAGTGGGATGGGCAGTCGATGGCACGCAGACAGCGTCCTACATCATGTCTGCAGAGACGGCTGAGCTGTGGCGGGCGGCCGCGGTGCAACTCGACATCGAGCAGTCGGATGCGGAGGGGACTGCCGTGCCCGTCGCGGCGCCCGACCCGCCACCCTCGACTCCCGAGGGCTCGGACGGCCAGTCGGATGAATAGCAGACCTGCGCGTAGGCGCTTGGACGGATTCGCCGCGGGTGGTTCCGGGCGCCGACTCCCGAGCCTCGACGTCTACGGTCCCAGCAACCGCGGAATCCGAATCGACACTGCCGATGAGATTGCGGTGAACGTGATCAACCACTACGGGGACGAGGTGCTGAAGGTGCACGAGTGCCACGTTGAAAGCCGCAACGAGGACGGTCTCGTCACGCTTTCGGCGACCGATGGTTGAGCCTACGCTGGATTCATGACGGCCCAGACCAGAACGGCTCGCTTCATATCTTGGACAAGAGCCCTGGTTCGTTGGCTTTGGGAGGCGCGTCTCGCGTGGCTGGCGGTAGCGACCCTCCTCGTGGCGGCTCTGGTGGTCGCTGACAACCCCACTGAGCCTCGCATTCGCTTGATGGGCTTGGCGCTGCAGATCCTGGGAATTGGCACCGTCGCGTGGGGAATCCGGACGACTCGGAGATTGTTCGGACGCCCCGGCGTGCTGGCGCTGGTGCACAGGTGGCTAGCCGACTTCCCTCGATACGGCGGGCGAACCATCTCAGTTGGGGCAACCATGACCGCCACCTCGGCTGTTCGGGGACGCGCCTTTGTTGCGACGACAGCGGCGGACGATTCTGTAGAGGCACGGCTCGATGCGCTCGAGAAGAACATGGGTCACGTCATCGACAGGGTTAACGGCCTTCAGGCGGAGATTGACCAGAAGGCCGATGAGCATCGCCTCGCTTTGGAGAAGGAGCGACAAGCGCGCTCGAAGGAGGCCGGGGAACTCTGGGAGCAACTCGAAGCAACAGAGACTGGGGGACTCCATGTGTCAGCGGTCGGGGCCGTCTGGCTCACCGTGGGGGTCGTCCTCAGCACGGCGGCTCCGGAGCTCGCCAGATGGCTGCAGTGAACCCTCTTCCGCAGCTCCCTTCAGGCTTCATCGCCAACACCGACTTCGGCTGGTTCAGCCACTTCCTGCACCGCGCTGAGCCGCCAGATGAGGTCGACTTCTGGCAGCCCTCGCCGCACGGCTTCAAGGCGATTGCGCCGGGCGCACCGTTCTTCTTTCGTCTCGGCGCGCCCCACAAGGCCATCGCCGGCTTCGGCTTCTTCGCGCGCTACGAGCGCGTGCCCGCTTGGCTCGCCTGGGAGTCTTTCGGCGACAAGAACGGCACGGACACGTTCGCCGAGATGGCGGCGCGCATCGAGGCGATCCGCCGCCGCACGGGGAGTGCCCTCCTCGCCCGAGCCCAGGACTACGAGGTCGGCTGCATCATGATCTCGCAGCCAGTCTTCTTCCCTCGGGACGACTGGGTCGCCGACCACGCCGAGTGGCACCCGCGCATCCAGGGCGGCAAGACGATCGACGTCGCGAGCGGTGACGGACGCCGAGTCCTCGCCGAGTGCCTGGTGCGCGCGGCGCGGGTCCGGCCCGAGGCGGAGCCCCTCGCAAACGAGCTCCGCCACTATGGTGCGCCGAGGACAGTGCAGCCGCGCCTCGGCCAGGGCACCTTCCGCATCGCCGTCACCGCCGCCTACGGCGCTTGCGCAGTCTCAGGTGAGCACTCGCTTCCAGCACTCGAGGCCGCGCACGTACGCCCCTACGCGGACGGAGGCGCGCACTCGCTGGCCAACGGGCTGCTCCTGCGCGCCGACATCCACCGCCTCTACGACGCCGGCTACGTCACCGTCACGCCGGACTACCGCGTTCGCGTCAGCCACGACCTCGCCGACGACTTCCACAACGGCCGCGAGTACGAGCGCTTCGCCGATCGCGCCATCACAGTGCCGCCTGCGCTGCTTGACCAACCCGACCCCGAGCTGCTCGACTGGCACGCGGAGGAGGTGTTCCGTGGGTGAGCCTGTTGTCGACGGACGTGCCGGAATCAGGTGGTAGTCGCGCACCGTGGACGGCGCACAATGTCAGATGGAACCCCTCGACTGATCGGATGTCATCATGGCCTACTGTCGACCCAACGAGATTCCTGCTCCGGAGGTCCTTGTCGCTCAGTTCGAAGCGGCGATCAAGAGCCTTGTCAGGCGCTTCAGGACGCATCCCTATGCGTTCTACACGGAGACGGACATGCACTGCTACCTGTATCACCGTCTGTATTCAGGCGGTCTGGTGAACGGCCTGTACCGTACCGTCGACGGACACGATACTGTACTGCTGCACAAGGAGTACCCCACCATCGCGAGGTATCAGCGGCGGGATGACGGCACGCTGGAGGAGAACGCGCAGGGTCGCCGCCGCGGGGCCTTCGACATCTCGGTATGGGACCCGCGGTACATCGCGGAGCGCGAGCATCGCAAGCAGAAGGTGCTTTGCGCCGCCGAGCTCGCTCTCAATGAATGCCGTCCAGGTAATCCGCATACCGTGAACGACGCGACGAAGCTCGCAGGGCCGACCAACGAGATCAAGTACGGGTATCTCCTCTTCTTCGTCCGCGACAGCAGGGACTACGAACGCAACAAGGCGGAGATCTGGGAGAATCTCGAGTCAGCCGCGTCGCGGGTGAGGGTCGTCTTCGCGCACGTGGATGGGGCGCGCAAGCCCAAGCCGACGTACCTCGGCGCGTGGGGCGCAGCGTGATCGAGAGCGCATCCGCCGGGTTGGCCTGCCGAGAGGCGGGCGTCGCTCATGCTTGACGACGTTCTCCAGAAGGGGCTGGCGGTGGTCGTCTGCGGGACTACCGACGGAACTCAGTCCGCGAAGGTGAGCCAGTACTACGCGGGGTCGGGCAACCGGTTCTGGGGCGTTCTTGCTGCGACCGGCCTGACGCCTCGCAAGCTGGCGCTGAGCGAAGCTGCGCTGCTGCCGCGCTACGGCATTGGCCTGACTGACCTCGTGAAGGGTCAGGCCGGTCCGGACAGCGCCATCCTCTTCACAACGAGTGGGAGCGACTCGCTTGAAGCGAAGATGCGGCAGTGCCGTCCGCGAATCCTCTGCTTCAACGGCAAGCGCGCCGCCAGGGAGTTCTTCGGCGTCAAGTCCGTTGAGTTCGGCTTGCAGGCGACAGCCGTCGGTGCGACGCGCCTTTTCGTTGCGCCGGCCACGAGCGCTGCTGCGAACGGCGCTTGGGACACGTCGTTCTGGTTCGGTCTGGCCGGTCTCGTGCGGTCGACCGGGGAGTAGTAGAGACCGGGAGAGTCTGATGACAGCTCCCGGCCCCTCGGTGGCTTCTTCTTGACGAACTTGCCGGTCTTGGTGCTGTCAAGTCCCGTGCTCAGGCTTGGTCGGCCCTGAGAGAGTTGACGGATGATGGTATGATTATATCACCTGTCAACTACAGGCCACCCTTCCGGAGGACACGGCATGAATGCAGCGCGGCTCAGAGCCACTCGGCAGGCGCGCGGTCTCACGCTCGATCAGTTGTCAGACGCGATGGGCGGTCTCGTCACCAAGCAGGCGCTGTCCAAGTACGAGCGCGGCGCCAGTGTGCCGTCGCCGCGCGTGCTCATCGCCATGGCTCATGCGCTAGGGATCAAGGCCATCGAGCTGGCTACGGAGCCACAGGCGGAGGTCCGGATCCTGGCGTTTCGCAAGCGCTCGTCGTTCTCCCGGAGCGCTCAGCAGGCCATCGAGAGCAGGGTCGCGCTCGATCTGGAGCGGCGCACCGAGCTCCAGGACCTGGTCGCTCAGCAGTGCGCGGCTGATGCGGTGCTCGGAGCGTTTCCCGTCCGCACCATGGAGGACGTGGAGTCGGCGGCCGAGGAGCTCCGGGATCGCTGGAGCCTGGGGCGTGATCCACTGGACGAGATGGTGGACGTGCTCGAAGATCACTGCTTCCATGTGATGGGGGTCGAGGCACCGGAGCAGTTCGACGGCATGTCGGCGGTCGCTGAGGTCGGCGGGCGGCCGGCAGCGGTGGCTGTGGTCTCGCGTACCGGTGTCTGCCGTGAGCGTCAGCGGCTCAGCCTGGGGCATGAGCTGGGTCACCTGGTCACGTCACCCGAGGGCGGTATCGACGGAGAGAAGGTGGCGTTCCGCTTTGGGTCGGCGTTCCTGGCGCCACGTGAGACGTTGCTGCGCGAGGTCGGCACGCGACGTACCGATGTGACGTCCGCGGAGCTGTTCATACTCAAGCGTAGATTCGGCATGAGCATGGCGGCGCTGGTGTATCGGTTGCACGACCTGGGCGTACTCAGCGATCGCTACTACCAGGAGTGGTGGAGGTACGTGAACAAGATGGGGTGGAGGAAGACGGAGCCCGAGGAGACACCCGCGGAGGAGTCGCGGTGGCTGCTGCAGTCCACGCTGCGCGCGTACTCCGAAGGACTCATCACCGAGGAGCGCGCGGAGATGCTGCTCGGCAGCCCTCTCCCGCGCTCTGAGGGCCCATCCCGGCGCAGGGCTCTGGCTGCCCTGCCCAAGGACGAGAGGGCGGCCGTGCTGGCGAGGCAGGCCGCGGCCGCCGCCGACCACTACGCTTCCGAGGTGGTCGACTCCGACGACGAGCTGATCGAGTACTGATGGTCGACCGCCCTCAGCCCAAGCGCGGCGAGGTGTGGTGGGTCAAGCCGGGCAAGACGGCCGGCGCGGAGCTGCAGAAGAAGCGCCCGTACGTGGTCCTCAGCGCGGACGCCATGGGCAACGTCCCGGTCAAGATCGTCGTCCCGCTCAAGACGTGGCAGGATCGGTTCGTCGGCTGGACCTGGGTGGTCCGCATCGAGCCCACGCAGGCGAACGGCCTGAAGCGCGTGGAGGCGGCCGATGTGATGCAGGTCAAGAGCTTCGACACGGGCAAGTTCGTCGACAAGCAGGGGCGTCTCTCGGCTTCGGAGCTTGCGGACATCACAGCTGCACTCGCGATCGTCGTGGAGTACGAGTGATGAGTTGCGTGATCGCACGCGAGTGCTTGGGCGCGGGCAGAACGTGTCCGCCAGCCACGATCGCATGACCATGGAGGGACCCAAATGATCGACAGCGCTTCCGGGGAAGTCCTTCTCGCCGATCAGAAGCTCCTCAAGAGCACCGGCGCCGGTAACCTCTTCATGGTCTTCGGCGAGCCCGATCTCGAGCTGCGCACCGGCGACATCGCCGTCTGATCGCGGGCAAGCATCGCGTCGCCGCTCCCGAGCATGTCCGCCCATATCGCGCGCGCAACGAGTATGCTTTGGGCGTCATGACGCGACTCGATCCCATCATCGCGCTCACCGGCGAT
>CAYXQU010000103.1:1320-6383 GCA_964467305.1 uncultured Eubacteriales bacterium | reverse complement strand
ACCGTCAACGGCGTCACCGAGGACGCATCGAGATTCACCACCTCCGAGTGGGACAGGACCAGCGTTGAAGAACTCGTGGTGCCGGCGGGCTCCGTGTTCGTCATGGGAGACAACCGGCCCATCGCGCTCGACAGCCGTGACTTCGGGCCGGTACCCATCACCGCGATCCGTGGTAAGGCGGTCATCCGGTTCTCGCCCATCCAGCGTTTCGGCGCGGTGCGGTAGGTTTGACCCGGAGCCGAGATGACCACTAGGGTACGTCCTACCGCGAACTGCGGCGTGCACGGTCTTCACACCTGAAAGGGTGACACCCAAGCGATGTTCCAGAACCTCTCCGACCGACTCCAGCAGATCTTCTCAGGGCTGACCGGCAAAGGCAGATTGACCGAGGCCGACGTCGATGCCGCCATGCGCGAGATACGCATGGCGTTGCTTGAAGCCGACGTGAACTTCAAGGTGGTCAAGGAGTTCGTCGCACGCGTCCGCGAACGGGCGATCGGCGCAGACGTCCTTTCGTCACTGACCCCGGGTCAGCAGGTCATCAAGATCGTGCTCGATGAACTCGTGCACCTCATGGGCGACACCAACTCGCGACTCGTGCTCTCGGGGCGCATCCCCAACGTCATCATGCTCGTTGGCCTGCAGGGTTCGGGTAAGACCACGGCCACCGCGAAACTAGCACTGCACCTACGCAAGCAGGGTAAACACCCCCTCATGGTCGCGTGTGACGTCTACCGCCCGGCGGCAATCGACCAGCTCGAGGCGCTGGGCCGCGAGCTCGATATCCCCGTGTACCGCGGAGAGGGCAGCGACCCGGTCGCCATCGCAAAGGCCGGCGTGCGTGAGGCGGTCGACACGCTGCGCGACGTGGTGCTGGTGGACACAGCCGGCCGTCTGCACGTCGACGAGGAGATGATGGACGAGGCCCTCGCCATCCGAAACACCGTCAAGCCGGACCAGGTACTTATGGTGGTCGACGCGATGACCGGCCAAGATGCCGTCAACGTCGCCGCTGCCTTCGCCGAGAAGGTCGACTTCGACGGTGTCATCATGAGCAAACTCGACGGAGACGCCCGCGGCGGTGCGGCACTGTCGATCAGGCAGGTCACCGGCAAGCCCATCAAGTTCGTCTCGGCCGGCGAGAAGCCCGACGCACTCGAAGCGTTCTACCCCGACCGCATGGCCAAGCGCATCCTGGGCATGGGCGACGTCGTCTCGCTGATCGAGAAGGCGCAAGAGGCGGCCGTGGGCTCCGAGATCGATGAGTCGACCGCAGAGCGCATCAGCAAGGGCGACTTCACGCTCGAGGACTTCCTCACCCAGATCAAGCAGGTGCGGAAGATGGGTGGACTGGGAGGCATCCTGAAGTCGCTGCCGGGCATGGGCAAGCTCAAAGACTTAGACGGTCAGGTGGATGAGCGCGAACTCGACCGCATCGAGGCGATCATCTTCTCTATGACTACAGCCGAGCGCACCACACCCAAGATCATCAACGGTTCCCGGCGTGAGCGGATCGCGCGAGGCGCCGGTGTCCACGTGAGTGATGTGAACCGGCTCCTCAAGCAGTTCGCGGAGACTCGCAAGCTGATGCGCCAGTTCCAAAACACCCAAGGCAAGGGGCGCAAACGCATGAGGCTGCCCGGTATGGGTGGCTTCCCGGGCATGTGAGAGCCGGTGCACCTCGACCGCTCGCGGGGTACGCCGGGGCGCTCTTTGACCCCCGATGATGCCTGACGTATGATACTCAACTGCTGTGATAGAAGATGTGCGGCCGCATTCCGTGGTCGCCTTGTCCGGAGGTGAAACTCGTTGGCAGTCAAGATCCGCCTGGCGCGCTACGGTGCCAAGAAGGCCCCGTTCTACCGTGTGGTCGTCGCTGACGGTCGCGCGCGCCGCGATGGCCGATTCATTGAGATCGTCGGTCGCTATAACCCGCTTACGAACCCTTCGACCGTCGAGGTCGATCTTGAGAAGGTCGATGCCTGGATCGCGAAGGGCGCCCAGCCCACCGAGGCCGTCGTCAAGCTGATCGCCATCGCTCGCGGCGAGAAGGCCGCACCTGCCGTCGAGGCCAAGGTCTCGAAGAAGGCAGCCGCCAAGGCCGCCGATGAGGCTGCCGCCGCCGCCAAGGCCGCCGAGGATGCCGCTGCAGCCAAGGCCGAGGAAGCCAAGGCCGCCGAGGAAGCCGCCGCTGCTGAGGCCGAGGCTCCCGCCGAGGAGACCGTGGTCACCGAGGAGGCTCCCGCTGAGGAAGCCCCCGAGGCCGAGTAGCGAGAAACTGCGGTGACCATGCGTACCAGCGCCGATACCGAAGGACTCATCCGCTACCTGGTGGAGTCGCTTGTCGACGTCCCTGAAGCGGTCGAGTTCGCCGTCGAGCGCACCGACAAGTCGCTCAACGTGGCAGTGACCCTCGACCCGAGCGATGTGGGCAAGGTGATTGGCCGTGGTGGGCGCATCATCAAGTCGATCAGGACGCTCGCACGTGCCGCCGGCAGTGCCGAAGGCCTGCTCGTCGAGGTCGACATCGTCGGCTGATATCACGATGAACCACGAACGTTTCGTGGTCGTGGCCCGCGTGGCCAAGACACATGGACTCAAAGGGGAGGTCTCGGTGGCTCCGGCCGCCGGGACCCCTTTCGATTCTCTTCTCGGACTCGAGGTCTGGTTCACGCCTCCGCCTGTTGATGTCCGGTCGTCGGCCATCGATGACGTGCGCCCGGGGCCGAAGGGTCCGTTGGTGCGCTTCAGGGGGATCGACTCGATCTCGGCCGCGCAGGCTCTCGTGGGGACGCAGGTCCTCGTGACCGGCGAGTCGTTGCCCGAAGGGTGGGGCGAAGAGGACGAGGAGACCGATCTTGGGGGGTTCCGCGTCCACGACCCTTCCCATGGTGACCTGGGAGAGATCGTCGATACCATCATCACCGGTGCCAACGACGTCTGGGTCGTGGACGGGCCTTATGGCGAGGTGTTGATTCCGGTCATCGATGATGTGGTGCTCTCTATCGACGAGGGGACCGAGACGATCGAGGTCCGCCTGCTCGACGGGTTGCTCGGCGATGAGGAGGAGGGCTCGTGAGGATCGACGTGATCACCATCTTCCCCGAGATGTTCTCCTCGCCGCTTGACGCTTCGATCGTGGGCAACGCACGCGAGCGCGGCCTCATCGACGTGACCACCCACGACTTGCGCGACTGGACACACGACAACCATCGCACCGTGGACGACGCCCCGTACGGGGGAGGTCCGGGCATGGTCATGAAGCCCGAGCCGCTCTTCGAAGCCGTCGAAGCGGTCACCGCCGCCCACGCGGCTGAGCCCACGGTGGTGTTCTTCACGCCTGCGGGGCGCGTTCTCGATCAAGTGCTTGTCGAGGAGCTCGCGACTCACGACCGGCTCGTGCTGGTGTGCGGACGTTACGAGGGGTTCGACGAACGAGCGTATGAGCTTGCCGATCTGAGAGTGTCGATCGGCGACTACGTCCTCACCGGCGGCGAGTTGCCGGCGATGGTCCTGATCGATGCGGTGGCCCGTCACCTCCCTGGCGTCTTGGGACATGAAGACAGCGCGGCCGATGAGACCTTCGCCGACGGGCTGCTGGAGTACCCGCAGTACACGCGACCTGCGAACTTTCGTGGTCACGAGGTTCCCGAGGTACTGCGTAGCGGCGACCATGGCCGTATCGCGGCGTGGCGGCGCGAGCAGTCGGTGGCCCGCACGGCGCGTGTCAGGCCTGACCTGCTCGAGGGGGCCGCGTTGACTCCGGAAGAGCGAGAGGTCGCCGAGGCTATCGCCCGATCAGATGAGGATGATTCACAGAATCGTCACTAGCAAAGGCGCCGAAGAGCACTACACTCACACGTGACACATCGCTGACACATCACGCTGGCGTGATTCCAAGGAGGACCCGTGTCCGAGCGCACCACCGAGACGAAGATCAAAGACGAGGCCTCGACCGGGCGCCAGATCCTCGAGACCGTGATCATGATCGCCATCGCGTTCGCGTTGGCGCAGTTCGTGAAGAGCTACATCGTTCAGCCGTTCGTGATTCCGTCCGGGTCGATGATCCCCACCATCCAGCTCGATAACCGGGTGCTTGCCGAGAAGCTCACCTATCGTTTCAGCCGCGGCCCCGAGTACGGCGAGATCGTGGTCTTTCGCAACCCGTCCGGGTACCCGCCGGTCTTGATCAAGCGCGTGATCGCGACTGAAGGACAGGTCCTCGACCTTCGCGAGGGTAAGGTCTACGTTGACGATCGTGAGTTGTCCGAGGAGTACGTGCACGGACTGCCCACCCTGCCGGAAAGCCCCATGATCCAGTACCCCTTCACCGTCCCGGACGGCCATATCTGGATGATGGGGGACAACCGGACCAACAGTGGCGACAGCCGCGAGTTCGGTCCGGTGGATGTCGATCAGGTGATGGGGCGTGCCTTCTGGACCTACTGGCCGCCAACCGAGTTCGGGAACCTGAAGTAGCCCGTTATCTTCGCCGTCACCGGCAGGGGCCTCTCGGCGGGGTGCGATGTGCTGGGTACGCCATTGCCCCAACCAGATGGGTGGTCTATACTACCCACTCGCGCCTTGAAACCGAGCTGGCGCGCTGAGATGAATTCGTAGAACAGGAACCGCAGAAATATGGATATCATTCGCGCAATCGAGCAGCAGCAGATCCGTGAGGACCTGCCGGCGTTCAACGTTGGTGACACCGTCAAGGTGCACTACAAGATCATCGAGGGTACCCGCGAGCGTACCCAGGTGTTCCAGGGTGTCATCACCCGCCGTCACGGCGCTTCGGCCCGCGAGACGTTCACCGTACGCAAGATCAGCTTCGGTGTTGGCGTCGAGCGTACCTTCCCGGTCAACTCCCCCAAGATCGACAAGATCGAGGTTCTGAGCAGCGGTAAGGTCCGTCGTTCCAAGCTGTACTTCCTCCGCGACAAGGTGGGCAAGGCCGCTCGCCTCAAGGAGAAGGGCTTCTAGGTCTTGTGACCGCAAGCTCATCCATCTCGCACGTGACCGACGGGGCGTCCGCGACAAGCGGCGCCCCGTCGTCTGTTCCG
>CAYXQU010000103.1:0-1310 GCA_964467305.1 uncultured Eubacteriales bacterium | reverse complement strand
GATCCACAGGCGGCACGTGATGCGCGAGTCGCTCACGATAGGAGAGATCGATACGCTCCTGCGCGCCGCGACGGGGGTCGCCTTGCAGCGCCTGATCGATGAACTGGAGCTCGACCCGCGGGCCGGCGTCGAAGAGCTGGTGCGAAAGGCCCGTGCCCGCGAAGCCCGCAGGATCGCCGAGAACAGGCGTCTTGGCGCGCTATACCGGCTTGAGCGCGAGTTGTACGCACAGGGTTTCGTCATCGTGGCCGGGGTCGATGAAGTGGGGAGGGGGGCTGTCGCCGGTCCCCTCACCGCAGGTGCGTGTGTATTGCCGCGGTCGCCGCGAATCGTGGGTGTCAACGACAGCAAGCGGCTCACCCCAGCCAGACGTTCCGAACTCGCCGAGGAGATCCGTTCGGTTGCGGTGTGTTGCTCGGTGGCGCACGTGGAGGCCGCGGAGATCGATGCCATGGGAGTGACCGCGGCCCTGCGGCTCGCCATGACCCGCGCCCTTGACGGTCTGGGCTTGAGCGCTGATCACGTCGTGGTCGATGGCCGGCCGGTGGGGATCCACCGTCATGAGACGGCAGTGGTCAAAGGCGATGCCAAGGTTGCCGCCATCGCGGCTGCGTCGATACTGGCCAAAGTCGAACGCGACGCGCTGATGGTGGGCTACGCCTCGCACTACCCACACTACGGATTCGAGATCAACAAGGGCTACGGCACCCTCGAGCACTTCGAGGCGATCTCGGCCCACGGGCTGTCGCTGCTCCACCGCAGGAGTTTCTGCAGAGACCACTCCATGGATCGTCTGTTCTGAGGCACTTCATGCGGCTGTGACCTGCTTGGCTAGATGTGGTTACGAGGACGGTAGCCCGGACGTGGTCTGCTCCACCGCAGGAGGTGGGGCTGATGACACAGTCGAAGAAGCGGATCGGTGATCGCGGCGAGGATGCTGCGGCGGCGTATCTCGAGCGGGCGGGCATGACCATCGTCGAGCGCAACTGGCGTTGCAAGTCCGGCGAGGTGGACATCATCGCACTTGACGGAGAGGTCCTCGTGATGTGCGAGGTCAAGACCCGTCGCAGCACGGCCAAGGGGACCCCGGACGAAGCGGTGACCCCGGCCAAGCAACGCAGGTACGCGCGCCTGGCAAACGCGTATCTGCAACACGCGGGACTGGCAGACCAGCAACTGCGGTTCGATGTCGTGAGCATCTTGGTGATCGCTCCTGACCGAGCGCTGCTCAGACATCACCGGGCAGCGTTCATCCCAGAGGGTGGCTCGTGACCTCGGCGCAGTGTCGCGTTCGAACTGCGACTCTCGTG
>CAYXQU010000102.1:0-6434 GCA_964467305.1 uncultured Eubacteriales bacterium | reverse complement strand
ACGCTGCTGTCTGTCGACGGCCACAACGTGACGGTCATCGACAAGAGCGCGGATGCTTTCCGCCGGCTGGGATCCACGTTCAACGGCGTGACGATCCGTGGTCTGGGCTTCGATGAAGACGTGCTGGAAGAGGCGGGCATCCGGGAGTGTGACGCCTTCGCGGCGGTCACCAACCTCGACAACACCAACCTCATGGCCGCCGAAGTGGCGCGCAAGCTCTTTGGGGTCAAGCACGTGGTGGCGCGTCTCTACAACCCCGCCCGCGAGCGCACCTACCAGCAGCTCGATCTGGACTACATCTGCGGCACGACGCTCGTGGCCGAGAGGCTGCTCGACAAGATCCAGTCAGGCCATGGCCACCATGTCGATTCCTTCGGCGACGTTGAGATCGTCATCTTCAAGCTTCGCGAAGAAGCCGCCGGCAAGTTCGTTCGCGACATGTTCATAGAGGGTCAGGTCCTCCCTGCGATCATCGGTCGGGGTAGCCGGACTTTCATCCCGACTCTCGACACCCAGTTTGAGGTGGGCGACGTGGTTCGCGTCGCCGTGAAGAACGAGGCCGCACACAAGCTCCATCGGTTCATGGAGGAGTAGCCCATGTACGTCGTGATCAACGGCGGCGGCAAGGTCGCGTCGTATCTCGCCCGCACCCTTCTTGAGAACGGCCATGATGTCGCGCTCATCGAGAAGCGTGATGACGTGGTGGACAAGCTCGCGTCAGAACTGCCGGGCAACGCGCTCATCATCCTGGGTGACGGATGCGACGCCGGGTACCAAGACGACGCGGGTGTCGCGCGCGCGGACGTGTTCGTGTCGGTGACCGGTGACGACGACGACAACCTGGTCGCCTGCCAGCTCGCACGCGTCGCCTTCGGAGTGCCACGCGCCGTGTCGCGCGTGAACAACCCCAAGAACGAGCACATCTTCAACGCCTTGGGCATCGAAGCGATCTCGTCGACCACCATCATCAGCCGGATGATCGAGGAGGAGGCGACGGTAGGCGATATCCGAACGCTGGCGAGCCTCCGCAAGGGCAACATGGCCATCGTCGAGATCGAGCTTCCTGTCGACCGGTGCGTGGTGTGCAACAAGCCGGTGTCCACGCTCAACCTGCCGCCGAACTGCGTTCTTGTCGCCGTGGTTCGCGAGAACGACGACATCGAGACGGTCAAGGGCGACACCCTGATGGGCCCGGGTGACACGGTCGTGGCGTTCACGAGTGTCAGCTCCGAGCGAGCCCTCAAGAAGCTGCTCACCGGCGAGTAGCGGTGTTTGCGGCGCGCGAAGTGCGCTTGTTACACTGCTTCGGCACGCGGGTGTAGTTCAATGGTAGAGCGTCAGCTTCCCAAGCTGAAAGTTGCCGGTTCGAGTCCGGTCACCCGCTCCATACGATAGACATCGGCCGCCGAGTCCACTCCGGACCGGCGGCCGCTCTTGTCAGTGTCACAGCATCAAGCTATGATGCGAACATACGTTCGTATCCTCAGGGTCTCCCACTCCGCGATCGAGGAACGCGGGGTGTGTGATGTGGTCTCTCAGAAGGCTTCTCCTGGTAGCGGTCATCGCGATGACGTTGCAGCCGGTCGCTTCGGCGATCGCCGGCACCGGAGGCGAGATTCTGCTCGGTTTCGGTTCCGAGTACACCGCACCCGATGGATCGGGCTGCGTGCATCGCGGTGTCGACGTGGCCGTCGCCTCCGGTGAGGAGTTCGTCTCGCCTGTCGACGGTACCGTGACCTTCGCCGGCAGGGTGCCCGGCCCACACGGAGGCTCGGTCATGGCGGTCACCGTCTCGTCCTCTCACGGCAAGGTCTCCATGATGCCGTTCGAGCGACTGAGCGTCGCCAAAGGCGAGAGCATCGAAGCGGGGCGCGTTGTCGGGCATGTTGATGCGCTCGGCGATCCATCCAGTGCCGAGCCACACATCCACGTGAGCCTCCGAACCGGGGACCTCTATGTGGACCCGTCGTCACTCCTCGTGGCGCCCCCTGCCATGGCCGAGCCGCAGCCGGACCCGGTCCAGGTGCCGGTTGTCACCCCCGAGCGGCTGAACTCGCAGGCACCTGCGCCGGGGGCGGGTCAGCCAGCCGTCACCGGTGCCGTCACACCCGCAACGACCGTCCCGGTCGTGCCGCTCGCCACGGGCGTCTCGGTGGCACCGGCGCCTGCACAGGCACCCGAAGCGAGTACGGCAGGTGCGATTTCCCGGCCTGGTCCGGCGATCAGCCTGAACCCGGCCTCGATCGCGGCCAAGTCCGCGGTAGACTCCGGCGTCCAAGTCGTATCGGCAACCACGCAGACCCCGAGACAGGCTGCGGGATCCGAGGGCCTGCCCTCGCCGCTGGGGATCGCACTCGAGTCCGTCTATGGACTCGCACAGCAAGCGGTCCGTTTCGGCTCACAGCATCTGCTTCTGGCGGCGCTCGTGTTCTCTGGCACCTTTGCAGCGATCACGGTCTTGCTTTCCCGGCGGGCGGTAGCGCGCCGGGTCACCAGCGAAACACCCGTGTCACACCGGTGGGGAACACTGTTGCAGCAGCTGCGGACCGGTGATAGACTACGCGGGTTCACCCCTGCTCCGGGCACGCTGCCTTCACAGTCCCGGGGCCGTTCAGCCCAGAGGAGGTGACTAAGTGAAGGCTTACGAACTTTTGCTTCTGCTCGACCCCACCCTCGATGAGGAATCTCGTGCTGCCCTCCTGGACAAGTTCCAGGGCATCATCACGGCAGACGGGGGCGTTGTGGACAACGTTGATTCGTGGGGCAAGCGCAAGCTCGCCTACGAGATCGGCAAGATCACCGAGGGCGATTATGCGCTCATCGACTTCCACACTGCGCCTGCCTCGATCGCCGAGCTTGACCGCGTGCTGCACATCACCGATGCCGTAGTCCGCTACATGCTCGTGCACCGTGAGGACAAGGAGTAGTCCCCACACGGCGCTGCAGCGGATCCGGCTCGGAAGTCCGAGATCCGTACACGTAAGAAGGTGGTTTTGAGATGAGCATCAATCGAGTAGTCATCACAGGTAACTTGACCCGCGATCCCGAACTGCGTGCGACAGGCAGTGGCATGGCCGTGCTCAAGTTGGGCATCGCCGTCAACGACCGGCGCAAGAACCAGCAGTCCGGCGAGTGGGAGGACGTTCCCAACTTCTTCGACGTGACCGTCTTCGGTCAGCGCGGCGAGTCGCTGTCGCGCTTCTTGTCGAAGGGATCCAAGGTGGCGATCGAGGGCAAGCTTCGCTGGAGCCAGTGGGAGACCGCCGAAGGCGACAAGCGCAGCAAAGTCGAGATCATCGCCGATGACATCGAGTTCATGTCTTCTCGCAACGACAGTGGCCACGGTGGCGGCGGCGGATACGACTCGCCGGCCCCCAGCAAGAAGGTCGAAACGCCGTTCGAGGACGACATTCCGTTCTAGCGAACCACCCGCGCTCGACCAGAGTGCATCAATTTGAACACCGCGACAGATATCGCGGAAGGAGGGTCACAGAACATGTCCGATTTTGGTCGCAAGCCCCGGCGCAAGTATTGCCAGTTCTGCAAGGACCATGTCGAGTTCATCGACTACAAGGACACGCAGCTTCTGCGCAAGTTCATGACTGACCGCGGCAAGATCAAGCCTCGCCGCGTCTCAGGCAACTGCGCCCAGCATCAGCACAAACTGTCCATGGCCATCAAGCGTGGCCGTGAGATGGCGCTTCTGCCCTACACCGTGCCGGTAGTCAGTGGCCGCGTGGGCAAGGGCCGTTAGACACCCGCCGACGGAGGTAAAGCAATGAAGGTCATCCTGTTGCAGGAGCTCAAGGGCCGCGGCGGAGAGGGCGACGTCATCGAGGTCGCCCAGGGTTTCGCCGTGAACTACCTGCTTCCCCGCAAGATCGCCATCCAGGCGACGGCGGGCAATGTGAAGCAGCTTGAGCAGCGTATGCACAACATCAAGAAGCGCGAGGAGCAGCGCCTGGGCGACGCACAGTCGCTTGCCTCAGCTCTTGACGGCAAGACAGTCACTATCCACGCGAAGGTGGGCGAAGAGGGCCGTTTGTTCGGCTCTGTCACCGCCCCCATGATCGAAGACGCCATCCGCGAGCAGCTGGGTGTCGACGTCGATCGCCGCAAGATTGAGACGCATGGTCACATCAAGGAGGCCGGTCCGCACCCCATCGCGGTCGCGGTCTACCGTGAAGTGAAGGCTCAGGTCATCGTCGACGTCGTCGCTGAGGGTGCTATCGTGCCCGAGACCGTCGTCGCCGAGGTCGAGGGTGTCTCGGCCGACGGCGAGGCGTTCGTCGAGGTCGTGGAGGCTACTGCCGAGCAGGCCGAGGGCGAAGTCGCTCTTGACGAGGCCGCGCAGGACGCTGCCGAAGAGGCCGCCGAGTAGCCGCACTCGTACTCACGCGTGAACCGAGGGGCGTCATCCGATACGGGTGGCGCCCCTTGCTTTCGCAGATCGCTTGGCGGGGTCGTGCAGATTCGCATCCCCATCTGTGGATAAGTGGATAACGCCTGAAGTCGCAGATAGAAGGCTTGTGCGATTCCACAAGCACCTTCCACACGATCCGTGGTCGCGTCGGATGTCACGGCACGGGTCTATCATCGGCACGTCCGCGCGCGAAGTCATGACATGCGCGAACCGAAGAACCCGAGGACACGCGATGCCGCAGCTCGACACTGAACTCCAGAGGCGCCAAGACCGCATTCCGCCACACAACCTTGAGGCGGAGCAGGCCGTGCTGGGCTCGATGCTGCTGTCGCCTGACTCGGTTGAAGGCGCGCTCGAGATGCTGGTCGATACCGACTTCTATCGCCCGGCGCACGGACGCATCTTCACCGCCATGACAGACCTGTACTCACGGTCGATTCCCATCGATCACCTTTCGGTGGCCGACAGACTGGACTCCACGGGCAATCTCGAGTCCGCAGGAGGCAAACCCTATCTGCTCGACCTGTCGGGTGCGGTGCCCACCACAGCCAACTGGCAGCGTTACGCTGAGATCGTCAAGCGGCTCTCGATGCTTCGCCAGCTCATCGGTGCCGCCACGCAGATCGTCGCGATGGGCTACGAAGCCTCAGACGAGCTCGACGAGGTCATCGAAGAGTCCGAGAAGCTCATCTTCCAGGTGACCAACAAGCGGGTGTCCAGCAACTTCCGCGACATCCAGGACCTGCTGAAGATCTCGTTCCAGCAGCTTGAGCACATGTTCGACGCAGGCGAGAAGATCGTTGGTGTCGAGAGTGGCTTCAAAGAGCTCGACAAGCTGCTTGCAGGCATGCACCCCGGCGATCTGATCATTCTTGCCGCGCGGCCATCGGTGGGCAAGACCGCGCTCGCGCTCAACATAGGCGTCAACGCGGCGAAAGCCGGCGCGTCGAGCGCGATCTTCTCGCTAGAGATGTCGTCTGAACAGCTCGTGCAGCGCGTCCTGTGTTCCGAGGCGCGCATCAACCTGGCCGACGTGCGCAGCGGCAACCTCAAGGAGAATGACTGGCACGCGGTCCACCTGGCTATGGGTAAGCTTGCCAACCTCGACTTCTGGGTCGATGACACCCCGTCGATTTCGATCCTCGAAGTGCGTGCCAAGGCCCGCAGGCAGCTGCGCGGCAAGGAGAAGGGGCTCATCATCGTCGACTACCTCCAGCTCATGCAGCCACAAGGCAGACGCAGCGAGAACCGCCAGGTCGAGATCGCCGAGATATCGCGTGGCCTGAAGATCCTCGCGAAGGAACTGCACGTTCCGGTCATCGCGCTGTCGCAGTTGTCCCGTGCCGTCGAGCAGCGCGCCGGCAAGCGACCCCAGCTTTCGGACCTGCGAGAGTCCGGCGCCATCGAGCAAGATGCAGACGTGGTCATGTTCCTGGACCGCGAGACCAACCCCAAGTCCGAAGAGACCGAGGGACGGCCCCCGCAAGGCACCGCCGACCTCATCGTGGCCAAGCACCGCAACGGCCCGCTGGACACCATTCCGCTCGTCTTCATGGACCGGTTCACCAAGTTCGTCGACATGACCTTCAACGGTTAGGCCGTCACGCGGGCGATTCGCCGACGAACGTCCTGCCGACCACCGCACGGCCCACCATTCATGCCGTTCGTCGCTCGTTGGAAGCCGTACATCTCGAATGCTTGACACGGGGGATATGATACTTCGCGGTGCCTGAACGTACAGGAGCGTTCGGGGCCCCGTGGAGAGGCAGCTCAGGCGTGTCACAGCGATTCGACGTCATCATCGTGGGAGCCGGTCCGGCCGGCATCTTCGCCGCGCTCGAACTCACCCGAAGCGGCACCACCTCGGTGCTCATGGTCGAGAAGGGGCACGCCATCGCCAAGCGGCGCTGCCCGGCGCGAGAGACCGCCTGCGTGGGGTGCCGCACGTGCGACATCATGACCGGGTGGGGAGGAGCGGGGGCGTTCTCGGACGGCAAGCTCACTTTGACGC
>CAYXQU010000101.1:0-6436 GCA_964467305.1 uncultured Eubacteriales bacterium | reverse complement strand
GTCGAGCGGTGAAGAGATAGCGGGCATCCTGGCCGCCGCGGGCTTCTCGGCAGCGGTGGTTCACGATGAGGCGCTGCCCTGGCACACCCTCGTGACCGCCGTCAGGCCGTGACCGGACGCGTCGTCGAGTCGGGCGGGGCGCCGCTGGTCCGCATCGATCACGGTGCCGGGCCGGTCGTGGCGCTTGCGCTGCACGACGGTCATGCGCTGCGCCCCGGGCTCGATGCGCATCTCGTGCTGCCCGAGGAGCACCGGCTGCGCGAGGAGGACCCGTTCACCTCGCTCATGGCGCCCGAGACCATCACGCGCATCACGGTTCTGCGCTCGCGGTTCGAGATCGACCTGAACCGACCCCGTTTCCGGGCGGTGTATCAGGGCCCGGCAGATGCGTGGGGTCTCAAGCTCTACCAGCACGAGTTGCCCGATGAGTTCGACCGGGTCTCGCGCGCGGCGTACGACACCTTCTATTCGACAGCGTTCGATGTGCTGTCCCGTGTGGCGCAGGAGCACGGGCGCTTCGTTGTGCTCGACTTGCACAGTTACAACCATCGCCGCGACGGCGCAGACGGCCCGGTCGCACCGGTGAGATCGAACCCCGAGGTCAATGTGGGCACCCGACGCATCGAACGCGACCGGTGGGCACCTGTCGTGGACAGCTTCATGGGGTGCATGAGCGAGCACGGCTTCGACTGTCGCGAGAACGTCAAGTTCGGTGGGGGGCACTTCGCGCACTGGGTCGCCCGGACGTTCGCGGAGCAAGGCGTCGCGCTTGCCATCGAGTTCAAGAAGACCTACATGGACGAGTGGACGGGTGCTCCCGATCGCGCGGCGATCGATCGCATCCGGGCGGCACTCGCGCGCAGTGTCGCAGAGGTTGAGTCAGCGCTACACAAGATTCCGGCAACCGCCGTGTAAGTTCTTGGTGAAATCATCTTCCCCGGGGTATGGCGAGGCCGCATACTGAATCGATTTCGCCCCGACCCCGTTCGCCTCTCACATCGCCCGCATCCTCCTTGGGAAGGTCAGCTCACGCACATGAAGATCGGCTTCGTCGTCAACGACATCGACACCGAGACACCCGGCTACACCACGACTCGACTCGCCGTGGCTGCGATCAACCGCGGCCACGAGGCCTGGGTCATGACGCCGGGCGATTTCGCGTACGACCCCGACGAGAAGGTCAAGGCGCGCGCCAAACACGCGCCCAAGGACAAGTATGCGAGCGGCGCCGCCTACCTGAGCGGGCTGCGCGGTAAGAGCGCCCGCACGCGGCGCATCTGCGTCGATGATCTCGACGTGCTGATGCTCAGAAACGACCCGTCGCAAGACGTCGAGAGCCCGTGGCGCCAAAACGCCGGCATCGACTTCGGACGCCTTGCCATGCGCAGCGGGGTGATCGTCTTGAACGACCCCAACGGTCTGGGCAAGGCGATGAACAAGATGTACTTCCAGCAGTTTCCGGAGGAGGTGCGTCCGCGCACGCTCATCACGCGCGATCGTGATGAGATCAAGGAGTTCGTGAAGGAGGAGGGTGGTCGTGCCGTCCTCAAGCCGCTGCAGGGCAGTGGTGGCAAGGGCGTCTTCCTCGTTGACCACGCGTCAAACAAGAACCTCAATCAGATGATCGATGCGCTCACGCGCGACGGGTACGTCATCGCGCAGGAGTACCTCGTCGAAGCCGAGCAAGGCGACACACGGCTGTTCATGATGAACGGCCGTCCGTTCAAGTTCAAAGGCCGCTACGCCGCTTTCCAGCGTATCCGCCAAGGCGATGACGTGCGAAGCAACGTGCACGCCGGAGGCTCCATCGCGCAGGCCAAGATCACTGACCGCGAACTCCGGATCGCTGAGATCGTGCGTCCCAAACTCGTGGCTGACGGCATGTTCTTGGTGGGACTCGACATCGTTGGCGACAAGCTCATGGAGGTCAACGTCTTCTCGCCCGGTGGGCTGGGTAGTGCTCAGACGTTCGAGAAGGTGAACTTCGCCCAGGGTGTCATCGGTGCGCTCGAGCGCAAGGTCGACTACATGGGTTCGTATCGCAGGCGCTTCTCCAACGTGCAGATGAACACGTTGTGACAGGTCAGTCGACCGTCGCGTAGCGTCCATTCCAGCCGTGGCCTTTGAGCGCCGAGTTGAGCTGGTTGCACAGCCTCTCGCGCGTGTAGCCCCCGGGCGGCAGCAGGTTGACGAGCCCCGCCAGATCCTCGGGAAGATCCAGTGCCTCGGCGCGCAAGACCGCGTCGAGGCGGCTTACCCGCTTGGTGTCGCGGAACAGTGAATCGACCAGTCGCTGCAGCATCTCGCGGTCGTGCTCAGCCACGCTGGGATCCGCGATCCAGCCAGCGCTCGACAGCGCCCTCGACCCCGGCCTTACCCGCGTCCACGGTCTCACCGAAGCGCTCCTCAAGCGTGCCCAGCTCGGCGAGCGCACGAGGCACGTAGGCGCCATCTCCCACGAGGTGCTGCACGGCGCCCAGCACTTCGACACCCGCAAGCGCCGCGTGCTCGGCCGGCAGGGGATCGACATAGCGCAGCCCGCTGAGCCCCTTGAGAACGTCCGAGCCGAACTTCGCCCAATGAGCGGTGGAGACCACCAGCACGGGGTTCTCGGCACGGGTGCGTTCGGCGACCTCCCACGCGACGGCGGTGTGGGGGTCCATCAGGTAGCCCGTCTCCTCGTAGACGCGGCGCAGCGTCGCCAGGGAGTCGTCGTTGGTCACGTAATCTCCCACGAGATGCGCGCGCATGGCCCGGAAGGTCTCGGGGTCGACGTGGAAGCGCTTCTCGGTGGCGAGCTGCTCCATCCAGCCGCGCACTTTCTCGGGACCGGCCAGGTGGTAGAGCAGCCGCTCGAGATTGCTCGAGATCAGGATATCCATCGACGGCGACGGGGTGATCACGAAGTCCCTGTCGGCGATGTCGTAGTGGCCGGTGGCGATGAAGTCGGCCAGCACGTTGTTTTCGTTACTCGCGCAGATCAGGCGGTCGATCGGGACCCCCATGCGCTTGGCGTAGAACGCACCCAGGATGTTGCCGAAGTTGCCGGTGGGGACGCAGACGTCGATCGGGTCCCCGCGCTTGACGCCACCCTCGGCGACCATGTCGGCGTAGGCGCTCACGTAGTAGACGATCTGGGGCATCAGCCGCCCCCAGTTGATGGAGTTCGCGCTGGACAGGCGCAGCCCGCGCTTCTCATGCAGCTCGGCGCCGAACTCGTCATCGGCAAAGACCGCCTTGACCGCGCTCTGGCAGTCATCGAAGTTGCCCCGCACTCCGAACACGCCCACGTTCTCCCCATGCTGGGTGACCATCTGGAGGCGCTGGATGTCGCTCACGCCGTCGGCCGGGTAGAAGACCACCACGCTGGTGTGGTCCCGGTCCGCGAACCCCTCGAGTGCGGCTTTCCCGGTATCACCGCTGGTGGCGACGAGAACCAGGAAGTCGTCGGCGAGCTCGCCGCGCTGCTGCTTGCGGGTGACCGCTTCCGAGAAGAACAGCGGCATGCACTGCAGGGCCATGTCCTTGAAGGCGCTGGTAGGACCGTGCCACAGCTCCAAGACGTGCATCCCGGCGACGACCTCGACCACCGGCGCGATGCGTTCGTCGTCCCAGCGAGGGCCGTAGGCACGTTGCATCAGCATGTCGATACGCTCGGCGGGCAGGTCGACGCGGAAGCGCGAGAAGATCGCCGCGGCGCGTCGCCAGTACGGCATCGTCGAGAACGCGATGATCTCCTCGAGCGAGAGGTTCGGCAAAGCCTCGGGAACGTAGAGCCCGCCGCCAGGCGCGATACCCTTGACGATGACATCGGTGAATGTCGGGCGTGCTGTCTCGAGCCCGCGGGTGTCTCGGTAGACCGTCGTGATCTTCATGGCCGCTTCCTGGACGACGTGCTGACGAATGCGTCGATTCTACCCGAGCCGGCCCGCTGTGTGCCGCCCGCGTGTGATGCGCCGCACAGGCTGAAGGGGCGTCAGGGAGTAGTGATGAGCGACGGATCGGTCGACGTGAACGGGTCGGGAGTCACCGGAACCGTCGAAGCGCCGGGATCCGTTGCCGCGGGCGCCTGTGGCGTGGTCGTCTCGGGCACCTCGAGTTCGCCGATGGTGGCCTCGTCGCCCGGGACCCACACCATGCGGCCGTCTCGGAGCCGGTAGACCGTACCCACCGCGGCTCCCGGTCCCTGTGCCTGCTCGTCGGTGGACTTCAGCCGCTCGATCTTGGAGCCCTGCTTGGTGATGATCTCCATCTGCGGGGTACCTGGGTTCTCCACGATGGTGAGCTGATCGTCAGAGAGCAGCTCGGTCAGGCCGAAACCGGTCAGCGCGACGATCATGAACCCCACGCCAATGAGGATGGCCACGTCGAACAGGTTGCCCATCGACTCCATGGGGTCGGGGTGGTTGTCGGCCAATGAGCGGTGCCCGCGTACCAGCGGACCGCTGTGGTCGACTCCGTAGAACTGCCGAGAAGAACGCGTGCCGCCGTGGCCGAGCACCGCGCTACACCCCCGCCCGCTCGAGCACGTACTCGAGATCGGTGAGGTCCTGGGTGTAGTTGCGCTCGCGTCCCAGCGAGATCAGATAGGCGATCGCGCCCACCAGCAGACCCACGACGGTCGTCGAGAACGCGACCACCAGGTTCGCAGAGAGTGTCTCGATGTCACCCTTGGCCAGCGCCACAAGTGCCGGGCTGATGGGGATGAGCGTTCCCATGAGCCCCAGCACCGGGCCCATTCGGATGAAGATCCGCGTGCGGTCGATGCGGCGCGCGGCGTACTGCTCGGCGTCGCTGAGCACCTTGAGGGCGCGGATGCGGGTCAGGCCCTGCGTGGCGAGTGCGGTGACAGCAGGCCCGGTCACAGGGCTGTATCCCAGCTTGCCCAGAAGGCCGGCGGCGGCCACGGCGTCAGGTGCCGCGGCAAGCTCCGTGCACAGCGTCTCGATGTCGAGATCCTTGCGACCTTTGCGGCGGCGCCATGCTTCGACGGTGTAGGCGCCTATCTGGTAGACCGCCCACAGCAACGCTCCGATCAGTGCGAACAGCACCGGGTAGAGCAGCAACGTGGCCACCACCTGGATGATGCCCTGCGGTTCTGCGAGGAAGCCGCCAACCCTGTCGAGAAACTCACCCATTCGTCCTCCCGATGATCATCTCGCGAAGGGTGCTCCATGCACCCGATGCTGCCTGCGTGAGCTGCGGACCGGCAAGCCCCAGCGTATAGAACGTTCCGATAAGCACTCCGGCGGTCACAACGCCCACCGGATCGACGGCAAGAGCCGGCTTGTTGACCGAGACGCCCTGACCGGGCATCTCGGAGACCACGCGGTCCATCACGAACCCGTCATGCACCGTGTTGATGCCCTGCAGCTCGACCGCCGTGCCGCTGGGTAGCATCGCAGTCGCGCTGCTCCCGGCCTTGGGAATCGCCGCGGCGCCCGTGGTACCTCCCGTGCCGGTTCCGGTTCCGGGTGTGCCGGTCGAACCGAGCCACGAACCCACGCCGCCGGTACCCGTTCCGGTACCCGTACCGGTGGTTGCCGCAAGCTCGTAGGAGATCGACAACGACTTGACCGCCGGGGTCACCTTGCTGTTGGAGCTGGTCAGCTTGAGACGCACGCGCATGTAGGTGCACGTCTTGCCCTTGGACCACTTGACCGAGAGCCCCTTCGCCGTCTTCCAGGAACCGCCGTCGAAAGAGTACTGAAGTACGACATCGGTGTCGTCGGGGACCGAGGCGGATACCGAGATCTTCGTGACCTTCTTCTTCAGTCCGGGCGCCGACATGTTGACCGAGCCCGTGTCGTAGCGCCCGCTCGTTGCGAACCCGAAGCCGTAGACCGGCCCGGCGAGGGTGTCGGCATTAGCGACCACGATGCGGCCCTCGTTATCGACCCTGACGCTATGCGGATCCAGGAACTCGCCGGTGATCTGCTGGGGTCCCCGGCTGCCCACGCGGATGACGCGGCCGTTGCGCGTGTCGGCGATGAGCGTGTTGCCTTTGGAGTCCCGGTAGGCGCTGGCCGGTGAGTAGAGCTGGTTGATACTCGATCCGCTGGCGTCTTTGGTGCCAAACGACCAGACCACCTTCTCCTTGGACGTGATCTCGATGACCCGGTGCGTCTTCTGGTCCGTGATGAGCGTGTTCTTCTCGAGCCGCTGGGCGCTCGTGGGGTACTTCAGGTAGCCGGCCTTCGAGCTCGACTTGCCCTTCACCCCGTACTTCCACTCGATCGAGCCACCCGAGGTGCCGGTGGGCTCGACTTCGATGACGCGGTTGTTTCCCGCATCCGCGATCAGGATGTTGCCGTTCTTGAGCACCTGGGCCGAGTGCGGCTGCTTCAGGTTCGTGTACTTCCAGATGATCGTCTTGGTGGTGTTGTCGACGCGGATCACGCGGGCGTCCGCCGAGCTGCAATCGGGCCATGAGAGC
>CAYXQU010000100.1:0-6453 GCA_964467305.1 uncultured Eubacteriales bacterium | reverse complement strand
CTCCACGACCTCCGGCTCCGCTAGTGTCGTCAGGTCGCCGAGGCCGTCGTACTCGGAAGCCGCGATCTTTCGCAGGATGCGCCGCATGATCTTGCCGCTGCGCGTCTTGGGCAGGTCCGGCGAGAACTGCAGGTGGTCCGGTGTCGCGATGGGTCCGATGATGTTTCGCACGTGCCCGGTGAGTATCTTCGCGAGGTCCTCGCTGGCGTGCTCGCCGTCTCGCAACACCACGTAGGCGAAGATACCCTCGCCTTTGACCGGGTGCGGGAAGCCCACCACGGCTGCCTCGGTCACCGCTTCGTGCGTGACCAGCGCGCTTTCGATCTCGGCGGTGCCCAGACGGTGTCCGGAGACGTTGATGACGTCGTCGACGCGCCCCAGCAGCCAGTAGTAATCATCGGCGTCTTTGCGTGCGCCGTCACCGGCGAAGTAGCGACCCGGGAAGCGCTCGAAGTAGACCTCGCGCATCCGCTTGTGCTCGGGATCGCCCCACGTGCCGCGCAGCATGCCCGGCCACGGCTTGTCCACCACAAGGTAGCCGCCCTCGTCGACGCCTGCGTCAGAGCCGTCCTCGCGCAAGACTTTGGGCACCACGCCCAGATAGGGCACGGTAGCGGCACCGGGCTTGAGCGCGGTGGCGCCGGGTAGCGGCGAGATGATGAAGCCGCCGGTCTCGGTCTGCCAGTAGGTGTCCACGATCGGGCACCTGCCCCCGCCGATCGTGGCGTGGTACCAGCGCCAGACCTCGGGGTTGATGGGCTCGCCCACGCTGCCCAACAGGCGCAGGTTCGACAGGTTGTAGCGCTTGGGCCACCCTTCGCCGTAGCGCATGAGCGCCCGAAGCGCGGTAGGCGCCGTGTAGAAGGTGGTGACGCCGTACTTCTCGGCGACGCTCCAGAAGCGTCCGGGGTCCGGGTACGTGGGCACGCCCTCGAACATGATGGTGGTGGCTCCGGCCGCGAGCGGGCCGTAGATGATGTAGCTGTGGCCGGTGACCCACCCTATGTCAGCGGTGCACCAGAAGACATCCGAGTCGCGGTAGTCGAAGACGTCCTCGAACGTCATCTGCGCGTAGAGCAGGTAGCCGGCGCTCGTGTGCAGCACGCCCTTGGGCTTGCCGGTCGACCCGCTGGTGTAAAGGATGAACAGCGGGTCTTCGGCGGCCATCACCTCGTAGTCTTGGCAGCCGCGCACTTCAGGCGCCGCGATCTCCTGGTGCCACCAGGTGTCGCGCCCCGGCTCCATGTCCACCGAGCCGCTCCCCCGCTTGACCACGATGCACGCGTCGACCGTGGGGCACTCGAACAGCGCCTCATCGGCGGCGGCCTTCAGCGGCACGTGACGCCCGCCGCGCATGCCCTCGTCAGCGGTCACGAGCAGCTTGGCGCCCGAGTCCTGGATGCGCCCTCGCAGCGCGCTTGCCGAGAACCCCCCGAAGATCACCGAGTGGATCGCGCCGATACGAGCGCACGCCAGCATCGCGATGGCGAGTTCAGGCACCATGGGCAGGTACAGCGCGACGCGGTCTCCTTTGGTGACGCCCTTCTTGCGAAGCACGTTGGAGAAGCGGCAGACCTCGTGATGCAGCTGCTGGTAGGTGTAGGTGCGGCTCGAGCCGTCGTCGCCCTCCCAGATGATCGCGGCTTTCGTGCCACGCCACGTGCCCAAGTGGCGGTCGAGGCAGTTCGCGCTCACGTTGAGATGGCCGTCGGCGAACCACGTGTAGTCGAGGTTCTCGAAGCCGCCCTGCAGCGCGACCGTGGGCTCCACCACCCAGTCGAGCTTCTCGCGCGCGGCGTCGAGCCAGAACTGCTCTCCCTGGTCGACTGAGGCGTCGTAGAGCTCGCGGTAGCGTTCGACCGAGGGGATGCGCGCCAGCGCCGAGAACTCGGCGGGAGGCGGCACCGATGCCTCGCTCGCGGACAGCTTCTCGAACCCGTGGTTGGTGTCGGCGGAATCGGACACGGTCATCCTCCATCTGCCCGGCAGGCATAGGTGTCTTCTGAGCGTTCATTCCCCCGCGGGTGCGCGCTATACTCGGTGAACGCGTTTTGGGGAGAGGGCCGTCACACGTGACCACGCAGGAGAAATACGAGGCGCTTCTGGCGCGCTTGGAGTCGCTTGGAAGCGTGCTTGTCGCGTACTCGGGCGGGGTCGACTCCACGCTGCTCGCCTTCGCGGCTCACGCGGTTCTGGGCGAGCGCACCAAGGCGGTGCTGGCCACCTCGGATACGTGTACCGCCGACGAGGTCGCCGCCGCACGCAGTCTCTCAGACCGGCTGGGATTCCAGCTGCTCGAGGTCGAGACCTACGAGCTGGCCGACCCGCGTTTCGCCGCCAACACCCCGGATCGCTGCTACTTCTGCAAAGGTGAGCTGTTCGGCCTGTTGCAGCGCGTCGCCGAGGTCCACGGCCTCGATCACGTCGCCGACGGCAGCAACGCCGACGACCTCGCGGACTTCCGGCCCGGCACCAAGGCCAAGCTCGAATGCGGCGTGGTGAGCCCGCTACAAGAGGTGGGGCTGACAAAGGCCGAGATACGCGAGCTCGCCCGCCAGGTGGGACTGCCCAATTGGGACAAGCCGTCCATGGCGTGTCTGGCTTCTCGGTTCCCCTACGGCGAAGCGATCACCGAGGACGGGCTGACGCGCGTAGGCGCAGCCGAGGCCGCTCTTCGCGAACTAGGGCTCACGCAGTTTCGAGTGCGCGCACACGGAGAGCTCGCGCGCCTCGAGATCGCCCCTGCCGAGATGGATCTGGCGTGGTCGCTTCGCGACCGGCTCTCGGCTCGCGTCAAAGACGCAGGCTTCACGTGGGTCGCGCAGGATCTCGATGGCTACCGCAGCGGCTCGCTCAACGAGAGCCTGGGTGTCTCAGCGACGGGCACAGACGTCGCGGCGATCGACGGGGGCTAATCCGCTATCTGAGCCAGCGCCGCACGCACCACGTCCGGCGCCTTGGCGTAGAGATTCGCCGGCGACATCATCTGACGTGCGATGAGCGCGGTCGCGTAGGGGCCGGCTGCCTCGGTGATGTCGATCTCGGGATAGAGCGCCCGGGCGACGCCCTCGACGGTCACGAGGCCCTTGATGAGCAGCCCGTAGCCCACCGGCACGCTGACCTTCGCGTCGTCCATGATGCGCAAGAAGCCCAGCGCGAAAGCCCGAACGTCCCGGGGGCGCTGCGCGAGCGTGCTCGCCATGAGGTCGGCGACGCGGCGCTTGACCTGTGCTTCTTTCTCGGGCGGAACCACAAGCCCCAGCTTCGCCGAGTAGCGCAGCGCACGGTTGGCGTCCCCGTAGACGGTGGCGGCCAGCACCTGCGCGATAGCGATGCGCTGTCCGGGACTGGTGGTACCGGTGATGCCGAAGTCGAGGTAGCAGATGCGGCTATCCGGGGTCACGAAGAGGTTCGCCGGGTGCAGATCGGCGTGGAAGCGGCCCAGTTCGAGCACCTGGCGCAGAAACACCGTCGCACCGTGCTCGGCGAGGATGCGGCCATCGACGCCGGCGGCCGCTGCCGCATCGAGCTCGCTCAGCCGCCATCCGGTGATGAACTCGGTGGTGAGCACGCGCCGGCTGGTGTGGGGCCACACCACGCGTGGCACCACCATGAGGTGATCGTCTCGGAAGTCGAAGGCGAAGCGATCGGCGATGCGCGCTTCGTTTCGCAAGTCGCACTCGGAACACAGGCTTGCCGCGAACTCGTCGAGCAGGCCCACGAGGTTGTAGCGCTTCAGGGCTTTGAGCGATGAGAAGCGCACCGCGAGCGGCCGGGCCGCCTCGATGTCGGCGCGGATCGACTCCTCGGCACCGGGGCGCACCACCTTGATCGCGAGCGTGCTCCCGGCAGGGATGATCGCGCCCACCACCGGGCGGTAGTCGCGAGCAAGGACCGCCTTGTGCACCTGTGCGATGCTTGCGCTGGCGACCGGCGTGTCGTCGAAGGCGGCGAAGAGCTGCTCGGGGGTCACACCGAACTCCTCGGTGATCACGGCCCGCACCGCTGAGCCGGCCACGGGCGCGACGCTGTCTTGCAGCCGCTCCATCTCGAAGACGAGCTCGGGTCCGAAGACGTCAGGTCGCACCGAGATCATCTGGCCAAGCTTCACGAACGCAGGTCCCAAGCGCTCGAACGCACAGCGCAGCTCCCGAGCCACACCCGCGCGGCGTTTCGCAGCACTCAGCGACGCCGAGCCTTTGAGCGCGGCCGCGGTCAGCGTGAACGCGATATGTCGTGCGCGGCTGCCCATCACGAGGAGATGCCGCTACCCGGCCGTTTTGGCGCTCAGCGCGTCGAGGGACGCCTGCATCGACTCGATCTGTCCGCGCAGCTCGGCGACTTCGAAGCGCAGCTCGGCAAGCGCTTCGACCACGTCGGTGCGCGCGTCGGTGCCGGAGGTACCGGCCGCCAGTTCCGCCTTCAGCCGTTCCTTCTCGGCGGCTATGGCGGCCGAGAGGCCGTCGACGAACGCATCGGGACCCGCCCCCATCTGGCCGGGCTCTTGGGAAGCGCCGCGCTCCACGGCGGCCTTCCAGCCCTCATCGGCGGTCTCGTGGACAAGAGCCCACGCGGCCATGAACCTCAGGAACTCATCGTTGCTCGGCATCGTCTCCGGTCCTTTCCGCTTCATCTGGCCGCGTGCGGCCCACCGGAACCCGTGGGGTTCCGCGTCGTTCGAATCACATGAGTTTCGACGCCAGCCGGGCGGCGGAGTTGCGGAACCGCCGCAGCGCCGAGTAGCCATCAACCTCTTCGAGGGTGATCTCTCGGCACTCTTTGAGGTCGTCGAAGAAGATCTCCTCGCAGCGCATGGCGATGGCTTCGTCGTAGAACCACACCATGAGCTCTTTGTGCAGGTCCAGCGAGCGCGTGTCGAGATTCATGGTGCCAATCGCACTGGCCAGCCCGTCGACCGTCAGCGACTTGGCGTGGAAGAACCCCTTCTCCCACATCCAGATGCGCGCACCTGCCTTGAGCAGAGGGCGGAAGAACGACTGCGCGGCGTAGAACGCGATCTTCTTGTCGGGCCACCCGGTCATCATGAAGTGCACCTCGACACCGGAGAGCGCGGCGTTGAGCAGCGCAGCCTGCATCGAGTCGGTGGGCACGTAGTAGGGCGACTGGATGAGCACGCGCTTCTCGGCACTGGCGATCGCCACCTCGTAGGCGCGCGCCGAGGCCCGCCACGCTTCCTCGACACCATGCGCGACGGTCTGGGTCATGACGCCCTCGTCGCCACCGGTCCACACCGGGAAGTAGCGCTCGGTGTAGAGCGACTCCTCGCGCACCTCCCACCAGCGCTGGGCGAAGAGGTCTTGCAGGCGGGCGACGGACGGCCCGGTGAGGCGCAGCCCCGTGTCGCGCCACGCCGGGTAGCGGCTGCCGCCGTCGATGTACTCCTGGCCGATGTTGAAGCCGCCGGAGTGCGCCACCCGGCCGTCGACGACCGTGATCTTGCGGTGGTTGCGGTAGTTGAGCTTGCCCAGCTGCGTCTGGTCTGACTGCCAGATCGCTCCGGCTGCCCGCACCGCTTTGAGCTGCGTCTTCTTGTAGCCGATGTTGCCGAGGAAGTCGTTGAGGATGCGCACCTCGACACCGTGGTTCAACCGGTCGATGAGCGTGTCGCAGATCTCTTGGGTGAGCGTGTCGTTCTCCCAGATGAAGTACTGCATGTGGATGTGGTCGGTCGCGCTCTTGAGGTCGGCAATGAGCTGGGGGAAGTACGTCGAACCGTGCTCCCAGATCTCCACAGAGGCCGAAGGGAGCGCCGGCACGCCGTTGGTCGCTTTGATCGCGCGCGTGATCCTGCCCGTGACCGTGCCTTCCGAGCTCGACTCGAGGTCGAGCTGTCGCGACTCGAACGGGGCGTAGCGTGGCTCCAAGAACGCTGTCGCCGTCTTGTGCCACTCGCGTACCCAGCGGCGCTTCAGGGTGCGCCCGGCCCAGTCACGGCCGGCGAAGAAGTACAGGACGAGCCCGGCCACCGGCAGGAGCCACAGGATCAGGATCCAGGCGAGCGTGGTCGTGGGGTCGCGGTCCTCGGCGATCAGGCCGACCACCACAAGAACCCAGTACACCACGATGAACAGAGAGATCAGCAACGGGGTGAGCGTCGCAACGGTCACGATAGCGGTTCCCAACTGCGACCGCCCTTCCTTCGGGGTGTGCGGGCACGACCTCGAAAGAGCATACCCCTGCGCGGCCCTCGCGCGCAGGAACTCGTTCGCGTCCCGGTGCAGTCAGGGATGGCCGGCGGTTGCCCCGCTACCACACCCGGCCTCAGTCGCGCCGGGGTCTGAGCAGCCGCATCCCGTTCAAGATCACGAGCAGCGCCACGCCGGTATCGGCGAACACCGCCATCCACAGCGTCGCGGTGCCGGTCAGCGCAAGGGCGAGGAACACGAACTTGATCACCACCGAGGCGACCACGTTCTGCACGATGGTGCGCAC
>CAYXQU010000099.1:0-6592 GCA_964467305.1 uncultured Eubacteriales bacterium | reverse complement strand
GTCTTGGATGTCCACGACCACCACCACCGCGTCTTCGCGTGCAAGGACCCTTGAAGTGTCGGGCATCTGTGACTCTTCCTGTCGTCGCCGTCACTTGACGGCGCCAATACGGCACCAACCGATTCTATCGGTGCCGCGCAACGGGTATAAACCCTTTCACCGGCCAGCGGCCGGAGTACATCCGCCAACGACACTGGAGGCCACACATGAGTGATGCTCCCATCCTCGCCGGAATCAACCGGATCGACGACTTCGACTCAGCGGGCGACTTCGAGAAGAAGCACACGCCCTACATCGACTGCCAGCGTGAGGCCGACCGGGTACGGGTCACCGTGAAGGTGGGTCACTGGGTGAGCCACCCCAACCAGCCCGACCATTTCATCGAGTGGATCGAGGTCCACGCGGCCGGAGTCCCTGTCGCCAGGTTCGATCTTTCCGCAGTCGCCGTCGAGCCTGTGGTGACGTGCGAGCTCAACGTTCCGGCCGGCATGCCGATCGCCGCGCTGGAAAGCTGCAATCTGCATGGCGTGTGGGCCGCCGAGACGACCGCTCCGTAACAAGCTCGCTGAGTGCTTCTGGAACCGCCAGGGCCGCCCCATCGGGCGGCCCTGTGTATCTGCAGTGGAGGTGGACCGAACTCACCGCGATCAGGCTCAGTTCGCCCGCTTCGGATCAAGCATACGGCGCATCGCCGAAGCCTGATCGGCGCGCAGGCCGGCCTTGACGATGTCCCCAGACCGCGAACTGACCTGTGCCTCTATCTCAAGTGCCTGAGCAAGTAGCTCGATTACCCGGTCGTCGTGCTCGGCCATCTCCATGAGTGATGTCAGCGCCCCTGCCGAGAGCCGGGGAACCACTGCCGGATCAAGGCCGGTGGCCACGACGATCGCCTCGTCGGCCGGGGCGCAGGATTCACTGCCCGCGCCTTCGCGCAACAGCTCGGTTGCCTCACGGACCAGCGCACGCATCCGGGCGATCACATGCTGGTGCGCTTCATCATCGGCGTAGCGCATCTGCCCCCCTCGTAACGAGCCTGCTCAATCAGACAGAAAGAGGCGACCTTCCGGCCGCCTCTTTCGTGAAGTCAAACGCCGCGTGGTTCGCGAAGCCTAGAGCTTGCGGACGTTGCTCGCCTGCTCCTTGCCGTTACGGCCGGTCGTGATGTCGAACTCGACAGCCTGACCCTCGTCGAGAGTCTTGAAACCCTCGCCCTGAATCTCACTGAAGTGGACGAACAGATCCTCGCCGCCCTCCTGCTCGATGAAGCCGTAGCCCTTGTCCGGATTGAACCACTTGACGGTACCGGTAGCCATGCAAACCCTACTTTCCGCCCCCCTCGGGGGCAAAACAAAGCGGCGTACACACGCGTCGGAATGCTACGCGCTTGTCACGCCGCAAACCATGGAGCCGCCTTCGGCTCCATGACGCACTATGAGTGAACAGCCCGCGATTGTCGAGTCAGGAACACTCAGCGGATGAGCACAAGCCACGCGACCAACAACAGCCATGCGGTTCCCAAGATCCCCACCAGATATGTCTGCATGCGAGTGAACACATCGGTCTTCCAGAGCAGCCAGTACCCTACGGGCGGAAACAGCAGAAACGCCAGCACGACGGCGATACGAACCACGGGTCCGTCGTTCTCCTGAGACACTCCCGCGTTGAGATCAGGCTCGAAGGAGTCGACCTTGTACAGATCGACACCGCGCTCGCCGAGAAGCCCCTTCGGCTGATTCGGCGGGAGTCGACCGGCCGCACCCCGGGACAGTGCCTCTTCGAGTCTGTCGTTATCGCTCGACGGATTCTCGGGCATCAGAACAGTCCTGACTGTTCGGGCGCTGCGGCAGGGGCCGCCAGTCCGAGATGCTCGTATGCGCGCTGTGTCGCCTGTCGGCCCTTGGGCGTACGAACGATAAGCCCCAGCTGCAGCAAGAACGGCTCGTAGACGTCCTCAAGAGTGTCAGATTCCTCGCCCGTCGCGCTCGCTAGCGTGTTGAGTCCCACAGGCTTGCCCATGAATGTGTGCGCCAGCGTGGTGAGTATCTTCACATCCATCGCGTCCAGACCCAGGTGGTCCACCTCGAAGAATGCGAGCGCTTCGGCCGCAACATCCTCGTCGATCGACCCCGAATGCCGCACCTGCGCATAATCACGCACACGCTTGAGGAGCCGGTTGGCCAATCGAGGTGTTCCGCGGCTGCGCCGAGAGATCTCGGCCGCACCCTCACCATCGATCTCTACGCCGAGTATCGCGGCACTCCGCGTCACGATCGACGCGAGTTCATCAGGCGAGTAGTAGTCGAGCCGAAACGACATCCCGAACCTATCGCGCAGAGGGCCGGTGAGCAGCCCGGTGCGGGTGGTGGCTCCGACCATTGTGAAGCGCGGCAGATCCAGCCTCAGCGACCGCGCCGCCGGGCCTTTTCCGATGACGATGTCGAGTACGAAGTCCTCCATCGCCGGATACAAGACCTCCTCGACCGCGCGGTTGAGGCGGTGGATCTCATCGATGAACAGAACATCACGCTCTTCAAGGTTCGACAGGATCGCTGCAAGATCGCCGGCGCGCTCAATCGCCGGCCCGCTCGTGGTCTTGAGCCTGACCCCCAGTTCGTTCGAGATCACCGACGCTAGGGTCGTCTTGCCAAGACCCGGAGGGCCCGAGAGCAGTATGTGGTCGAGTGACTCATCACGAGCCTTCGCCGCTTCGATCAACACCGAGAGGTTGTCTTTGACTCGGGTCTGTCCCAGATAGTCTTCAAGTCGACGCGGCCTGAGAGTCCGGTCGATCTCGAGGTCGTCGTCAGTGAAGTGTGCAGCGACCAGACGCTCGGCATCGCCGACCGCATCACCACCCACAGAATCCGCCTCCCAACGCGTGCTCACCGACTCACCTCCTGCCCCGCTCACAGACCACCGATCCTCGCCAGAGCGTAGCGCACGAGCTTCTGCGCATCACCCGATCCGCCCTTGAGGGCGGCCGAGACCTCCGCCGCCGAGAACCCCATGGATAGGAGCGCCTCTCGCGCCTCGGCCAATCCCGCACCCGGAGCGTTCCGGGTCGAGGCCGACCGATCCAGTCCGACCTCAAGCTTGCCCGCAAGATCCACAATGATCCGCTGCGCGGTCTTCTTGCCTATTCCGGGCACACCGGCGATCAGCGCCACATCCTCCGAGGCTACCGCTTGTGCCAGATCGGAGGGCGCGATGGCCGAAAGCGTCGCCAGCGCCACCTTGGGCCCAACACCCGAGACGGTGAGCAGCTGCTCGAACGCGGTCTTCTCCTCAGTGCTCTCGAAACCGAACAGCGAGATGACGTCGTCCCTGACGTGAAGATGGGTGTGCACCGTGACGGTGTCTCCGGTCGCGGGCAGTGACGCCAATGACCTCGTGGTCATGTGGAGTTCGTAGCCCACACCGCCCACATCAATATGCGCGATGGTGGCCGACTTCAGCACCACCCTGCCGGAGAGGAACGCTATCAAGCGGATGCCTCCTCAAGCGCGCGATGGGTGCACATCGCCGCGTGGGTCAGAGCGACGGCCAGCGCATCGGCGGCATGATCCGGGGTGGGCGTGTGATCCAGCCCCAGTTGGGTCCTGACCATGAACGCCACTTGGTCTTTGTCGGCAGAGCCGTGTCCGGCGACCACGCTCTTGATCTGGACGGGTGAGTACTCGGCGATGGCGAGTTCATGCTCGGCGGTAGCCAGCAAAGCCACCCCGCGGGCCTGCCCGGTCGCAAACGCGCTTTTCGCGTTCGTCCCGAAGTAGACGCTCTCGATTGCGCAGTGGCGAGGCTGATACGTGGCTACGACGTCGCGCAGCCCGTCGTGGATGATCGCGAGCCTCGCGGCGATGGAACGGTCTGGCTTGGTTGCAATACAGCCATACGCTACGGGACGACATGAACCTCGTTCCCGTACGATGACGCCCCAACCCGTGTTGGCGAGACCGGGGTCGACTCCCATGATGATCACCGACACCCCTCCTCACGCCAATCGAACGTATGTTCAGGGTATCAGCACGCTGTGACAGCGTAAAGGCGCGGCGCCGAGCGCCTCAGTCGAGCGCCGCGGCGATCTCGTCGGTCAGCTCCATCGAGTGGTACACGTTCTGGATGTCGTCGCTCTCTTCGAGCTTGTCGACCAGACGTAGGACCTTCTTGGCGTCCTCAACCGACACGACGGTGGTGTTCACGGGCTCCATGACCAGCTCAGCGCCCTTGACAGGAACCCCCGCAGCCTCCAGCGCCTTGCTGACGCCCATCAACGCACCGGGTTCGGTGTAGACGACGACTTCCTCATCGCCCACCTCCATATCCCTCGCCGCCAGCGTCAGCCACGAGCAGCAGCAGCTCGTCTTCGTCGAAGTCAGCCGCCTTCTCGACGACGACCTCGCCCTTGCGCTCGAACTGGAACGCGACCGAACCGGTGGTGCCCAGATTGCCGCCTGCGCGCGTGAACGCCGCCCGCACATCCGCCGCGGTCCTGTTGCGGTTGTCTGTCAGGGCCTCGACGTAGATCGCCACACCCGCCGCGCCATACCCCTCGTAGACGACCTCCTCGAACAGCGCGGCATCGGCACCGGCACCGAAAGCCTTGTCGATCGCCGCCTGGATCTTGTCTTTGGGAAGCGAGTACCCCTTCGCCTTGGCGATGGCAGCAGCAAGCGACGCATTATTCTCAGGATTGGGGTCGCCGCCTGTCTTGGCAGCGACGGTGATGATGCGCGTCAGCTTGCTGAACAGCGCGGAGCGCTTCGCGTCCACCGCTGCCTTGCGATGCTTGGTGGTCGCCCATTTGGAGTGTCCGGACATGGAACGCTTCCTCTCTTCCTACGAGCCCACGACGTGCTCGGCGAAGTAGCGTGCGACACGCGGATCGCCCGTGAGCTCGGGGTGGAACGTCGTCGCCAGCAGGCGGTCTTGGCGTGCAGCCACGATATGACCATCGTGCTTCGCGAGCACCTCGACACCATCGGCCACGGATTCGATCCAAGGGGCCCGGATGAACACCCCGCGAAACGTCTCACCGATGTGTGCGAAGTCAAGCTCGGCCTCGAAAGAATCGATCTGGCGCCCGTACGCGTTGCGCCTCACGACCACGTCCATCAACCCCAACGAGCGCTGTTCGGCGATACCATCGATCACATCTTTGGCGATGAGGATCGCGCCCGCGCAGGTGCCCCACAGGGCCATGCCCTCGGCGTGACGCCTGGCGATAGGCTCGTAGAACCCGTAGGAGACCATGAGCTTGGAGATGGCGGTCGACTCACCGCCGGGGATGATCAACCCGGCCAGATCGTCGAGCTGGGCGGGCAGCCTGACCGCGACAGCGCCCACATCCAGCGCCTCGAGCGCATAGATGTGCTCTCGAAACGCACCCTGAAGTGCGAGAACGCCGATCTTCACCTACCAGCCACGCTCCTGCATACGCTCTGCGTCGGGGATGTCGCTGATGTTGATACCAACCATGGCCTCGCCTAGATTGCGGGACACCTTGGCGATGATCTCTGCGTCCTCATAGTGCGTGGTCGCCTCGACGATGGCCTTCGCGCGCTTGGCGGGGTCACCGCTCTTGAAGATCCCGGAACCCACGAACACGCCGTCGCAGCCCAGCTGCATCATGAGTGCCGCGTCCGCAGGAGTCGCGATCCCACCCGCCGAGAAGTTCACGACCGGCAGTCTCCCGTTGTCCGCAACCCACTTCACCAGCTCATAGGGTGCCTGCAGGTCCTTGGCGGCGGTGAAGAGCTGCTCGCCTCGCAGGCCCTTGAGCCAGGCGATCTCATCGGTGACCGTGCGGATGTGGCGCACTGCCTCTACCACGTTGCCGGTACCCGGCTCGCCCTTGGTCCGGACCATCGCAGCGCCTTCGGCGATGCGGCGAAGCGCTTCACCAAGGTTGCGGCAACCGCACACGAACGGGACTCTGAAGTCCCACTTGTTGACGTGATGCTCCTCATCGGCCGGGGTCAGCACCTCGGACTCGTCGATGTAGTCCACTCCCAGCGTCTCGAGGACCTGCGCCTCGACGAAGTGCCCGATCCGGCACTTGGCCATGACAGGGATCGACACCGAGCCCACGATCGACTCGACGATCGTGGGGTCCGCCATCCGAGCGACACCGCCGGTCGCGCGGATGTCGGCCGGCACGCGCTCCAGGGCCATGACGGCCACGGCGCCCGCGTCCTCGGCGATCTTCGCCTGCTCTGCGGTCACGACATCCATGATGACGCCACCCTTGAGCATCTCGGCCAGTCCTGTCTTGACTCTGAGGGTCCCGATCTCGCGCTGAGTGTCAGACACCGGTGCTACGACTCCTTCCAAAGGCCGCGCTACGTGCGCGACCGCGTTTCGGTGGGGGTTCGAATGACTCGTGGATTGTACCTGCGCACCCAGTTCCCGAACAACCGCGACCCGGGTGCGGGTTCACCTGCCCTACTTCACCTTGATCTTCACGTTCGTGGGAACGACCTGGAACCACGTACGACCCACCGTGAGCTTGATGGGGTCACCATTCTCATCGTAGAACATGGGCGGAGTGGAACGATCCGCCTTCCAGGTGCCATCGTAGCGATTGCCATCCTTG
>CAYXQU010000098.1:0-6641 GCA_964467305.1 uncultured Eubacteriales bacterium | reverse complement strand
TATGTTCCGCCCCAACGTGCAGCGGGTCACTGCTGTGATCAACGGTCACGTGAAGAAGGTCAACGTCTGCACCAAGTGCATGAAGGCCGGCAAGGTCACTCGCGCGTAGGCGCTATTCTCGCTCAACCGGTGCGAATCAAGACGACCGTCCCGATGGGGCGGTCGTTTCTTTGTCATGCGGTGATCGATGTGTACGAGTGGGCGAGGTCACACAAGCCCAGGAACGCCCGTCAGAGCGAGACCGTACCCAGACGACGCATGACGATCTCCTCGGTGGTGAGAAGTCGCTTCGATCCGCCGCGTGCCTGACGCTGGCCTCGGACAGCGCTGATGGATCGCGCAGCGGCCCGTCCCAGCGCGTCCAACGGCGCCGCCACGATCCCTTGCCACCCGGGCGCTGCCGATCGGGTACCAACGTTGAGCACTCCTACAACAGCCTCGCCGTCATCAAGCGGTATCGATACCGCACTGGTGATTCCGTGACGGCGCCCCGCGGCACTGTGCACGAGGTCGACCACGGCGACCGGGCTTCCCGTCGCGAGCACCCAGCCGGCGATCCCCTCGCCGGCCCCCACGCGCGTCGTCTCGGCGATGGTGCGTGGCAACCCGTGTGATGCGACGATATGCAAGGCGCCATCGGGGCCTGTCAGCATGACGCTCGCGGTGTCCGCACCAGAAGTGGCGACCGATGCCTCAAGCAGACGTCGGGCCGTCGTGGGCTCATCGGCCGGGTTCGCGATCTCCTGTATCCACACATCGATCACGACTTCGTCGGCACGGGGAGCAAGCAGCTTGTCGGCGTAGCGCGCCAACTCGGCCTCGACGTGTGGGCGATGCTTCGCCACGAGAGGGGTAAGAGCCCGCATCCGGTCTTCTCGGCCCACACCTTCGAGCGTCAGGACGCACGTGAACCGCTCGCATGCGAGCGGCACCGCGAAGCACCAGGTCTCCGATTCGGGGTCACCCGGCGCTGCGTTCACCCGCTTGAGAACCGCACGATTGCGCGTGACGGCCTTGTCGAGCAGCGGATGGATCCGTGACTCGACAGTCTCTGAAACGGCGCGATTGCCGCCCGCAGCACAGGAATCGGGCCCAACGGCACACAGCGCGCGCCACACGTCGCCGTCACCCATCCGCGTCCACAGCGAGACAGAGACGATGCCAGCAGACCCGATCGCAGCGCACAACAGCCCTTCCAGGGCCTGCTCGACAGCGGTGGTCGGGGGCGCCGACGAATCGTCTGCTACGTGCCTGTGCACCGGATCGTGGTCGGCTTGTTCGTGGGGGACGTTCAAGCCAGTCTCTCCGACTCCTCGTTCATGGCAAGCCTCGATGACCCGCCACGTCGAGTATACGCCGCACTCGCTCACACGGACGCGTTAGTGACCACCATCACAGTTCCCGAATGGACCCGCACCACCGCTCCCCCGGCTGCGACCACATTGCTCACCCCCAGCGACGAAAGCGGGGTCAAGGTGGCCTCACGCAACGGCCACCGGGCGCCCACCACGCTCACCTGCGCTTCAGAGCCCATGGCCAGTACCGAGAAGGTCATCTCGGCCCGGCTCAGCAACAGCTCCTCGCGAAAGCCGCTCGCGAGCACCCACGCCTGCATGTCGGGCTCGACGACGTGCGGCTGCAGCCGGGCCCACGTTGCAAGAGTCCCCGTGGCGGCCAGGGTGTGATCGAGCCGACCGCCCGTGCAAGCTGTCGCCACGACGCGGGACACCCCGTGTCGCGAGCAGTAGTCGAATGCGATATCGAGGTCGGTGACGTCTTTGTCGGTGGAGGCGACCACGAAGGTGGTGCCCGACTCCCGCAGCGTGCGACCGTCATGGGGAGCGAGCGAGTCCATATCACCCACGACCACGTGCGGACGGACCCCTGCCGACAGACACAGTCCCGCACCGCCGTCGACGCCTATCACGATGTCGGCGCTTGCAGCCAGCTCGCGCACCAGTTCGGTGCGGCCGTGCACACTCGGCGCTGCGGCAACAAGGAGGGCGCTGTGACTCGTGGCGCTCATCATGACTCCGACGGCACAGCCCTATTGAGAGCCGGCATCACAACGGAGGCCGCCACGAGCACGAGCACAGCGGAGATCGGCACGTAGAGGTTGTAGATCGCCGAGTACAAGAGTACCGGCTGGCCCGCCGGAGCATACTCGCCGAAGTAGATCGCTCCCGAGACCACGTGCACCGCATAGCGTGCGACCGAGCCCACCGTCACCGCCGCAGCCAACGCCGCGAGGCCCCTGAGCGCGGAGGAGTCCGCGGCGCGGCGCCACACAGGCGCGAAGATACCGGCCAGCCCCACTGAGGCGTACGCGACCGGATAGTCCAACAGCGGCTGGATCCAGTGGACCGGCGGGTAGGGATCGATGAAGAAGTCGACGACCCCGTAGAGCGCTCCGGTGAGGATGCCGACCCCAAGGCCGCGGCGCAGCGCGATGACCACGATGGGCAGCATCGCGAACGACACCGTCCCGGCATTGGGCATCCTCCAGATCTTGAGCATGTTGAGAACTGCGGCCAATGCGATCGCCAACGCGATCTCGACCATGATCCTCACTCGCTTGTCACGCATGACACTCCTCGCTTCCCGGACGCCGAAACGTCCCTGATGGGTGCGCAGGATGCCACAGGGGTGAGTCGCCATACATGGCGAATCCGTGGTGCGTGCCCCGCATTACCGGGACCGTCCATTCGGTCGCGACGTCTGTCCGTCGCCTCTCAGCCACCTTCGTAGCTCCCGACACGGTACTGAAGTACCCACCGATGGTGTCACAGCGAGTTCGGCGGCGCAAGGGGATCCACCCACCGGCCGAGAAGACAGGCCGCGCCGCTACTCCATACGTCGCAGGTAGGGGTATGGATTCGTGGGCGCGCCGCCTTTCCAGTGCATCTGCAGGTGCAGGTGCGGGGCGCTCGCCGAGGCGTTTCCGGTCGAACCGACGGTGCCGATGACCTGCCCGGCCTTCACCGAGCCGGACCTGACGATCCACCGGTCAAGATGCGCGTAGTAAAAGGTCCAGCCGTTCTTGCCTCGCAGCCAGATGGTTCGCCCGCCCAGACCCCCGGATTTCGAGGTGACGGTACCCGCGACTGCCGCGACCACCGGCGTCCCGGTCCTTGCCATGATGTCGGTGCCCTGGTGGCGACGCCGGCCACCCGAACGCGAGGCGCCCCAAGTGTCTGAGTAGTAGTAAGAGCCGCGTACCGGGAACACCATCCCGTTGGGGCCGGCCGCGCCCGCGACACCACGGGGCAGCGACCCCCCGGACCGCGCATTGTCGAGCTGACGCTGCACCCGCCGGAACTCGGCTTCGGTCGCGGACAGGCGCTTCTGTAGCTTCTCCTTGCGCGATCGCAGCTTCGAGACCTCGGCCGCCCGCGACTTGCGCTGCTTCTTGAGTTCCGAGCGCTGCTCGGTCAGCTCGGCCTTGATCTTCTTGACCTCGGCGACCGCCTCAGCGTCTGCCTTACCGATGCGAGCGAGGTAGTCGGAGCGCGTGACGAGCTCCTCAAAACTGCTCGCGCCAACAAGAAACGTCAGAAGCTCGAGTTCTTCTCGGCGATACATGCTGTTGGCTCGTCCGTTGAGCTGCTTCTTGGCGGCGGTCAGACGCTTCTTGGTCTTGGCGAGTTTCTTGTTCGTCTTGGCGAGCTTGGCCTCGGTGGCATCGAGCGCCCAGTGCGCCTTCATGTAGTCCTGCCCGGCGCGTGCAGACTGGCTCTTGAGCTCTTCGAGCCGAGCGCGCAGCTGAGCCTGGGTAGCACCTGAAGCGACTGCAGGCATGAGTGACGACACGAGCAGCAAGACACCGACGGTTGTCAGCGCCATCCGTCTCATGGCGTCGTGGGTGTCCCGTAGGTCTTGCCAATGGCCGCGTATGTCGCGCGCGCGACCCCATCGATCCATGTGGGATCGGCGAAGGCGTTCTCATCATCACGCGCCGATGCGGCCCCCAGAAGCACCCTGGCCCACGGCGCGCGTGACGCCTGCAGCACCGAGTCCGAGGTGCCTGTGGCCGACTCCACCGGCGGTGCGGCAGCGGACAGCTCGGTCACGAGCTGCTGGGCGAAGGCCGCGGATGCCGACGGTTGGCCGGTGATCGAGGTTCCCTCGGTGGACACGACGCGACCCGGATCGCCCGTCGCCACCACCACGAAGCCCACGGCGACCGACGCGCTGGTCTCGGAGGCGGCCTTGGCCCGGTCCGCATCAAGGGTGCTACTCGCACCGCTGGAACGAAGCATGGTGACCGAGGCCCCGGACGCCTCAAGCAGTGCCCTGAGCCGGCGCGCAACCTCCATGGGGGTGTCGGAGACACCGGTGGGGGCAGGTGCCGCATCGATGATCACTTCGATGTCATTGAAGCGGTACGGCTGCAAGGTGACATCGGGCGACTGAGACGCTGCCACCTGGACCCGCACGGTGTCTCCGGTGCGCACCGTGGCCCCCGCGGCCGGCGTGGTCGACAGAACCGTATCGCTGGCGATCTCCGAGACGACCTCTTCGACCACGACCACCAGGCCGCGCGACTCGAGGGTGCCTCGTGCGAGGGTCAGCCCATTGCCCACCACATCGGGCATGGGGAACTCCTCGCTACCTCCGGAGACCACGAGACGCACGACATCGCCCTTCTGCAGCTGCGTATCAGGTCCGGGATCTTGCTCAAGGACCTGATCACGCGGCTCGGTCGAGAAGCGTCTCTCGGTGACCTGCACCTCCAAGCCCGCGCGTTCCAGCCGGGTCGTGGCTTCGCCCAGACTCTCGCCCACGACGTCGGGGACAGCCACCCGTCCAAGCGACATCGTCGTCAGCACCGCGGCCAGCAGAAGTACCGCTGCCACTGCAATGATTCCCAGCACCGCCCACACCCGCGACGAGATCAGCGGCAACCGGGCGGGACGCTCACGCTCAAGCGCGGGGAGTCCCTCGAAGCGCGGGCTCTCGGTGGCGTCTGCGGCCGAGGTGGGTGACGAAGGCAGCGCTGCGTCGGACAGCTCGGCAAGCCAGGAGCCGCCTTCATCGTCTGGAGTTGGTTTGAGTTCGTCAGTCATCAGTACACCATTATACGTCCTGAGCGACTTCGCGCCGCTTAGCTGGTTGCTCGGTGCGCACATGGCAGGTATCCTGCTTGTCCGCTAGGTCGTGCCAATCCTCGGAAGGAGCGCTCACATGCCCACGTACGACTACCGCTGCACCGCATGCGAGAACCTCTTCGAGGTGACCCGCTCGATGGGACAGGCAAGCGACGAACACTGCCCTGACTGCGAAGCGCCTGCCAAGAGAGTGTTCACGCCGGTGGGAGTCGCGTTCAAGGGCTCGGGCTTCCACAACACGGACTACAAGCCCCGTCCCGAAGACAAGCCCGCAGCCCCGTCGTGCCCGTCATCAGGCGGCTCAGGGTGCTCCGGTTGCCCAGCGGCCGACTGAGCACCCCACCTGCCTGCTCAGCGCGCCGGATCGCTCCCTGTTGGAGCGCCTAGTCCATTCGCACCCAGAACTTCTCATCGCCGGTACGGAAGATCGTGTCCACGAACCGCACCGTCTTGGATTGCGCATCCATCGCGACGGAGTTCGTACGCGCGCCTGACCCGAAGTACTTCACGCCTCTGAGCATCTCGCCGTCGGTGACGCCCGTGGCGATGAACGCCGCTTCGTCGGTGTTCACGAGGCAATCCATCGTGAGCACTTCATCGATGTTGCAGGTGCCCATGTCGACCGCCCGCGCCTTCTCCTCGGCACTGCGCCATGCGAAACGCCCCATGAAGCAGCCGCCGATGCACTTCATCGCCGCGCAGGCCAACACGCCTTCCGGTGCGGCGCCGATGCCCAGGTACAGGTGGATCCCGGTCCCCTCGATGGCCGTGGCGACCGCACCGAAGACATCGCCGTCGGAGATCAGCCTGATGCGGGCGCCGGCCTCACGCACCTCTTTGATCAGGTCGACGTGGCGGTCACGGTCCAGTATGCACACCACGAGGTCCTCGACATCGCGCTTGAGCGCCTTCGCGACGTTGCGGATGTTCTCGGTGGGCGACGCGTCGATGTGAATCGCCGAAGCAGCATCCGGGCCCACGGCGATCTTGTTCATGTAGGTGTCTGGAGCGTGCAGCAAGGTGCCCTTGGGACCGAACGCCAACACCGCAAGCGAGTTCGACTGTCCGTACGCGGTGAGATTCGTGCCCTCAAGCGGATCGACCGCGATGTCGATGGGCTCTCCGCCCGCACCGACCCGCTCTCCGATGAAGAGCATAGGGGCCTCGTCGCGCTCCCCCTCGCCGATCACGATCGTGCCGTCTATCGAGACGTCGTTGAAGGCCTTGCGCATCGCCTCGACGGCGGCGTCATCGGCGGCGTGTTTGTCGCCCTTGCCCATCCACCGGCCGGCTGCAAGCGCTGCGGCCTCGGTGACCTCGAGCATCTCCACGATCCTGGTGTTGCGCACGTTCCTCCCCTTCCGTGGGTTTCGCGCTTTCGCGTCTTATCCGGCCTACCCGTCGTACCTGAGTCGAGCGATGAAGTGGCCGTCCGGCCCGCCAACTTCAGGCAGCGACCGGAAGTAGCCCTCGGGCGTCACGAAGCGGCCAAGATCCCCTTCTATCAGGCCAGACAGACCGACCACCGAGAAC
>CAYXQU010000097.1:2969-6650 GCA_964467305.1 uncultured Eubacteriales bacterium | reverse complement strand
CCACCACGCCAAGGCCGCGGGCGTGCCCATCATCGTCGCCGTGAACAAGATCGATAAGGACGGCGCGAACCCCGAGCAGGTCAAGCAGATGCTCACCGAGCACGAGATCGTGCCCGAGGAGTGGGGCGGCACGAACATCTTCGTCGAGGTATCTGCCAAGAAGCGCCTCAACATCGAAGGACTCCTCGAGATGGTCTTGCTGCAAGCCGATGTCCTCGAGCTCAAGGCCAACCCCTCTGCTCACGGCTCCGGTGTGGTCATCGAAGCCAACCTCGACAAGGGTCGCGGTCCTGTTGCCACGGTGCTCGTCCGACGCGGAACCCTGCGCATCGGCGACACGTTGGTGGCCGGCACCGCTTACGGGCGCGTGCGTGCACTCGTCGATCCGTTGGGCAAGAACGTCACCGAGGCCGGCCCCGCCGACCCGGTGGAGATCTTGGGTCTGTCGAGCGTTCCCAGCGCCGGCGACGAGTTCCGCGTCTTCGCCGACGAGCGGGACGCGCGAAACCTCGCCGAGGAGCGTTCGCTCAAGCAGCGTCTCATCGCTCAGGCCAAGACCAAGAAGCACGTGAGCCTCGACGACTTGTTCGAACGCATCGCCGAAGGCGAGCTCAAAGACCTCAACCTCGTGGTCAAAGCCGACGTCCAAGGATCCATCGAGGCGCTGCGCGACGCGCTCGACAAGATGGACCAGACCGAGGTCCGCATCAACATCATCCACTCCGCCGTGGGTGCGATCACCGAAAGCGACGTCATGCTCGCCGACGCCTCTGACGCGATCATCATCGGCTTCAACGTGCGCCCGCAGCCCAAAGCCAAGGCACTCGCCGAGACCGAGAAGGTCGATATCCGCCTGTATCGCGTCATCTATCAGGCGATCGAGGAGATCAACGCCGCGCGCGTGGGACTGCTCGCCCCGGACTTCGTGGAGAAGGACACGGCCCGCATAGAGATCCGCGAGCTGTTCCGCGTTCCCAAGGCCGGCGTCATCGCCGGTTGTTACGTGCAGGAAGGCGAGATCACCCGTGATGACCAGGTGCGCATCGTGCGCGACGGCACCGTGGTCCACGAGGGCAAGATGTCTTCGCTTCGCCGCTTCAAAGACGACGTCAAGACGGTCAAGTCCGGCTACGAGTGCGGTATCTCTATCGAGAACTTCCAAGACCTCAAAGAGGGCGACATCATCGAGGGCTTCAAGGTCGTCGAAGTCGCTCGCGAAGCGTAGGTGATTGCAGATGACACGCGAATCATTCGGTAGGCGTATGGATGAGAAGGTTCGAGAGCTCGTCGCGGAGATCCTCGCGACCGAGATCTCCGATCCGCGCCTGTCGCTTGTCACCGTGACCGGGGCGAGGGTCTCTCCCGACCGCAGTGTCGCCTCGGTCTACGTGAGCGCCGAGAAGGACCGCTACGACGAGGTCATGGCCGGCCTCGAGTCGGCTCGCGGGCGGGTTCGGTCGATCATGGGCCGCACTCTGACCTGGCGGGTCACGCCCGAGCTGCGCTTCTTCATCGACGAGAGTGTCGACACCGGTGCCCGCATCGCTGAAGCGCTGCTCGAGGTTCCGCCCACGCTGCTCGACGGCGTGGGTGCCGAACCCAGTGTCGACGAGGAAGACGCCGAGTAGGGCGGCCGGTGTGAAGGCCGCCCTGCATCACGCTGCTGTAGCACTCCGCAAGGCCGAATCGGTCGTGGTGTGCGCGCACGTCCGTCCTGACGGCGATGCCCTGGGGTCCGTGTTGGGCCTTACGCTGGCGCTTCGTCAGGCGGGCATCCCCGCGATTCCCACGCTGGCAGACGACAGGCCCGCATCCGCGACCTACGACTGGCTTCCCGGTTTCGGGTTGTTCACCGCTGCGGCGGATCTCGAGGTGCCGCAGGTCTTCGTCGCGCTCGACACGCCCATCATCGACCGGTTGGGTGTGGCTGCTGAGCTCGCGTCGAAGTCGCAGACGCTGATCGTCATCGATCATCACTTCGACGCGACCGAGTACGGGCAGATCCACGCCATCGACCGCGATGCGGCGGCCACCGGGCAGATCGTCTGGCAGCTTTGCGATGCACTTGAGATCACACCAGGCGTCGACATCGCGATGTGCTGCTACACGGCTCTCATCACCGACACAGGTCGGTTCCAGTACCAGAACACCACACCGCTCGCGCTTCGCGACGCAGCCGACATGCTTGAGGCGGGCGTCGATGCAGCCGATGTCTCCCGCCGTGTCTACCAGAACCGCTCGGCGGCTTCTCTTGCGCTTGAGGCCGCAGCCATGTCGCGGCTGACCATCGCCAATGAAGGTGCAGTCGCCTATGCCTGGGTCACCGATAAGGACTTCGAGTCCACCGGGGCGCTTCCAGAGGAGGCCGAGCATCTGCCCGATGCAGTGCGGGTCGTGGGTGGCGTGGAGGTGGCGGTGCTCATGCGCCAGCGCGGCAGCGAGGTGCGCGTGAACCTGCGGGCGAAGACCACGTTCGACGTGGGCACGGTGGCAAGGCGCTTCGGCGGAGGGGGCCACAAGGCCGCTTCTGGCTTCACCTTCACAGACGGCACCATCGATGAGCTGTTGCCGCAGCTGTTGGCCCTGCTTCCCGTTGGTTCTGCCGCGTGATGGTCGCACGCAAGAGGGGCGCGACCGGTTTGTCCGGCATGCTGCTGATAGACAAGCCCGCCGGTCTCACCAGCCACGATGTCGTCGCACGGTTGCGACGTGCCACCGGGGAAGGCCGCATAGGCCACGCGGGCACGCTTGACCCCATGGCGACCGGGCTCATGGTGGTCTTGGTTGGATCGGCCACCCGGCTCGAGCCGTTCTTGTCGGCGCAGGACAAGCGCTACATCGCAGCCATCCGGTTCGGTAGCGCGACAGATACCGACGACGCCGAAGGCCAGGTTGTCAGGCGGGCTTCTGTGCCCGATGCGGTGGCCGATCCGGGCTACGCCCAGACGGTTCTTGCCGGGTTCGCCGGCGACTTCTCCCAGATGCCGCCGGCGTTCAGCGCCATCAAGGTACAAGGAACGACGGCTCATCGGGCCGCGCGTGCGGGCAGTCCCATCGAGCTTACGCCCCGCCCCATCACCGTCTTCGAGGCGAAGCTGTTGGGCGTGGAGCGCGAACCGGCCACCTGGGACGTGGAGTTCCTGGTATCGAAGGGCACCTACATCCGATCGCTTGCACGGGATGTGGGCGAGAGCGTGGGAAGCGCCGCGCATCTGAGTGCGCTTCGGCGCAGCGCTTCGGGGCCGCTGGCGATCGGACAGGCCGCTTCACTTGACCGGGCGCTGGCAACAGCCGAAGCCGGCTCGCTCGGTGCACTGTGGGTCGATCCCGCCCTCGCGCTCGAGATGCAGGTGGTCTCGGTTGATCCTGCGCTCGCCGCCAACGGTCGCGCCTTGCCCCGTGACGTCTTACCTCAAGTCACCGACGGCGATCTGGTCGCAGTGTGTTCGGCGACCTCGCCGGTGCTCCTGGGCGTGTATCGTGTTCATGCTGATCGAATCATCCCCCAGGTGGTCTTCGCAGGAGGTGTGGGTCGCGGTGAGTGACCGGCTGTGTCGCATCATCAAAGTCACCGGTGAACCCGAGTTCGTTGGCCGTGCGGTCTGCGCGATCGGCGTCTTCGATGGCGTGCACCTTGGTCACAGAGCGCTTGTCGCCCGCGCTGCGGAGCTTGCTCACGAG
>CAYXQU010000097.1:1732-2959 GCA_964467305.1 uncultured Eubacteriales bacterium | reverse complement strand
GCCTCTCGCTCGACATCGACGCGGGCACCGTCGAGACGCTGCGCGCGTACTGCGCTCCGCGCAGGATTGACGTCGAGGCGATGCCTCTCGTGATAGAAGGCGGTGCACCCGTGACTTCAACGAAGATCCGCGGGCTTGTTGCCGCCGGCGATGTGGTCGCCGCACAGGAGCTCCTGGGTGAACCGCACCGGGTCACCGGAGTGGTGGTTCGCGGCAGGGGAGAGGGCGCAAGCCTGGGTGTCCCCACCGCCAACATCGAGCCGGAAGCGTTCGCGGCGCTGCCAGCTGCCGGGGTATACGCCGGCAGGGTGGTGGTGGGGGGAGCGTCATGGCCGGCGGCAATATCGGTTGGCAGGCCGCCCACGTTCCCGCAAGCCACCGACCTGCTCGAAGCTCACCTCATCGGGTTCTCAGGTGACATCTACGACGAACCCGCGTCAGTCGAGTTCCTCGGCAGACTGCGCGAACAGCGCAGGTTCGACAGCATCGACGAGCTGGTAGAGGCGATGCGGGCAGACATCGTGAGCGCCGGCAAGATCGCCGGGCTGGAAGTGCATGTCGTCTCCGGCGAGGGGCTGGGGCCGGTGGCGCCCGCGCGCGATGTCGACTGGGCTTTCGACGAAGGCTACCTTGATGACGGTTCGCCGGTGGTTGACGACCCCGATGCGTTGGCTGCTGCCGAGCGGCAGGTAGCGATGATCGACACTGACGCGGCGTATATGCGCTACGACCCGTCGTGGGTCGAGGTCATCGACTCGACGTCACTCGGCGGGCTCATGGGCTCGGGCGGCGTCAGCGCATTCATGATCACCTCGCCTCTGTCTGCGGCTGGGATCCCGTTCGTGTGGAAGCCGTTCCCACCCGAAGCACAGCAGAACGTGCGACCGGACTTCAACTACTGGATGCGCTTCAGCCTGTGGGTTCCACCGCACCACGCTCGCGAGGCCAAACGGATTCTGGGCGAGTAGCACACCGAGGACACACCCGGCACCGTGTGGTATACTACGTCGGATTGCTTCATATACCCCGGCCTGAGAGGTGCGTCATCCACCTGACGGCCATCCCGGACCGGGGCGGACTCCACATGAAAGGTGGAACCTGTATGCCGCTTGAGAAGAACGTCAAGGCCGACATCATCGCCGAGTACAAGCGCGGAGATGCCGACACCGGAAGTGCCGAGGTTCAGATCGCCCTGCTCACGCAGCGCATCCGCGACCTCACCGAGCA
>CAYXQU010000097.1:0-1722 GCA_964467305.1 uncultured Eubacteriales bacterium | reverse complement strand
CCGTCGCCTGACCAACTACCTCAAGAAGAGCGATATCGAGCGCTACCGCGCCGTTATCGCCAAGCTTGGGATTCGCGGGTAACAACCCATTTGGGAGATCGAAGGCGGGAGGGACTCCTCCCGCCTTCTTCTTAGAAGAGGGCCGTTGCGCATGGGGCGCTTCGGCTGAAGGAAGAGGGAAGAGAACATGGCTAAGGTAGTAGAGACGTTTGAACTGTACGGCAAGGAGTACGTGCTCGAGACCGGCGAACTCGCCAAGCAGGCCGGCGGTGCGGTCGTGGTCCGGCAGGGCGAGACGATGGTGCTTGTCACTGCGACCGCCAGCAAGAACCCCAAGGATCTGGACTTCTTTCCGCTCACCGTCGATTTCGAAGAGCGGATGTATGCAGCAGGCAAGCTGCCCGGCGGCTTCATCAAGCGCGAGTCGCGCCCTTCCGAGAAGGCCACGCTGACCGCTCGCATGATCGACCGCCCGCTGCGCTCGGCGTTCGCCGACGGCTTCCGCAACGAGGTGCAGGTCATCGCGACCGTGCTCTCCGCCGATCAGGTCCACCAGCCCGACATCATCTCGATCATGGGCGCCTCGGCGGCACTCATGGCCGGCGGTATCCCCTTCGAAGGCCCGCTTGCCGGTGTGCGCGTCTGCCGCGACGTCGAGACCGGTGAGTATCTCGTGAACCCGACCTTCGACGAGGCCGAGGAGTCTGACCTCGACTTGCTGGTTGCCGGCTCTCGCGACGCCGTTTACATGCTCGAGGCTGGTGCCAACGAGGTGTCCGAGGAGGATATGCTCGCGGCCCTCATGTTCGCGCAGGAGGCCATCGGCGCGTTCTGTGATGCGCAGGAGCGTCTGCTGGCCAAGCTCGAGATCACCCCGTTCGAGGCGCCACTGTCGATCGTCGATCCCGCGATCATCGATCGGGTCTTCTCGGCAGGCGCTGACAAGATGAAGGTCGCTCTGCACAACGCCGACAAGCACTCGCGCATGAGCGACGTGGCCGCGGTGAAAGACGAGCTGCTCGCGACGTTCTCCGACGACGAGATCGCCGTGCAGGGCAAGGACATCAAGGCCGCACTCAAGCTTCTCGAGAAGAAGACCATGCGCACCATGGTGCTCGAAGAGGGCGAGCGTGCCGATGGCCGTAAGGTAGACGAGATCCGGCACATCAGCTGCACCGCAGGCTACCTGCCGCGCAGCCACGGCTCGGGACTGTTCACCCGCGGTCAGACCCAGGTGCTGAGCGTGCTCACGCTGGGCATGCTGTCCGAGTGGCAGCGCCTCGACACGATCGACGTGTCCGAGGGCAAGCGCTACATCCATCACTACAACTTCCCGCCGTTCTCGACCGGTGAGACCGGGTTCATGCGCGGCCCCAAGCGCCGCGACATCGGTCACGGAGCGCTCGCCGAGCGCGCCTTGCTGCCGGTGATCCCGGATGAGGAGACGTTCCCGTACACCGTGCGTATCGTCTCCGAGGTCCTGGAGTCCAACGGCTCGAGCTCGATGGGTTCGGTCTGCGGCTCGACGCTCGCGCTCATGGACGCCGGTGTGCCCATCGCGGCCCCTGTCTCGGGCATCGCCATGGGCCTCATCAAGGAAGGCGACCAGGTCGCCGTTCTCTCTGACATCCAGGGCCTTGAGGACTTCCTCGGCGACATGGACTTCAAGGTCGCAGGTACCCCCAACGGCATCACCGCGATGCAGATGGACAACAAGGCCAA
>CAYXQU010000096.1:0-6762 GCA_964467305.1 uncultured Eubacteriales bacterium | reverse complement strand
ACGCCGTCACGGTCGGTCCGAACAACCTCGACGCGGTGTGCCTGCGCTGCCACGGTGGCATCGGTACGTACCACTAAGAGGATGAAGGACACCAGACGTCTCACCTGAGACTGACGGGTATTCGAGGCGAGGCCCCTGTGAGAGCGGGGGCCTCGCTTCATACCCACGGCTGGGTTCCAAGACGGTATGATGGGTGAAGGGTTCGATAGCTCACGCACGAACTTTCACCATGAAGTGCTCATGCGGTTGTGAACCGCAAGAAGACCAGACGGGATGACCGTGACCGACTCGGTAGACAACACCTCGAACGGCTCGCGGGAACGCCTCGCCGACGAAGCCGTGGCGCTCGGTGAGAGGGACAGGCAGCAGGTGCCTGACCCGCGGGGCGCACGCATCACCGCGGCCACCCTGGCGTCTATCGCGGTGGTGGCCATCGCGCTCGCAGTCATCGTGAACTGGCTGTGGGCCCCGTCTGCCGATGCCGCGCGCCAACCCGACGGAGCGGCAGGCGTCGAAAGCAGCTCGACGGCGGCGCCCGCGTTCGAGCCCGAGACACCCGCGCTGGAGTTCATTCCCGAGCGCATTCTGCAGTTCGAGACGATCAGCCACCACGGGGTGCCCGGAACCGGCAACCAGGCCGCCGAGGCGGTCTACAAGACGCTCAACATGAACATCGAGGCGCAGATCGAGATAGTCACCTACGCGCGGGTGGAGGCGTTCGCGTCGCCCATGGAGGCTCAGGCCCGCCTTGACAAGCTCATGGCGCCGTATTCGATGAACCGCTCCCAGTTGATGCTGAGCGGAGTAACGCCCGCGACCTCCGGCGAGAAGGCCGATGGCAGTGCCTACGCGGTGGGTTGGATCAAGGGCGACTACGCGACCATAGTGAAGGCGTCGTTTGCCGAATGGACCCCTAAGAACCGGGTCGATCTACTCAGTGATCAAGCAGATAAGATCGTCGACGCCGTCGACGTCTACCAGCGGACCGGCAGACAGGGCGTGTCCAAGTAGCGTGGCCAACCTCCGGCTGACACCTCGGCGTGTGGTTGACGCACGGGAGCGCGCGCGCTCGGCTGATCGCCAACGTGCCGCCGAGTGGCTGTGGTTCAGTGCGCTCTCGCTCCTGCTGGTCATGGTGGTCGTTGGTGCGCTTTCAGCCGCTGCCGCCGTGAGTCCCGACTTCTGTGCGGTGTGCCATTCCGACGTACGCGACGCACTGGCGGGCTCGAAGCATGCGGGCTTCAGTTGCGACTCGTGCCATCGCCGTGCCGGCACGACGGGACTGGTCGAGAACCGTCTGTGGGTTGCCGGAATGGTGCTGGAGGCGCCCGTGCGCAGCCTGTTTCCCACCGGCGCCAAGCCCGCGATCGACTCGCGGCGCTGCGCGCAGTGCCATGCCCCCCAACTCGCTGCGACGCTCGCCAGAAACGGCGTCCTGATGAGCCACAGGGCGCCGGTCGATGCGGCGTGGTCGTGCACGCGCTGTCACCGTGAGGCGGGCCACCCTGAGTCCGGCGTCTCGTACGCGATCTACACCATGGGAGGGTGCCTGAGCTGCCACTCCACGGGCAAGGGCGCCCTATCCACGTGCAGCACCTGTCATGTGGACGGCGCCAAGCCCTCGGCGCCCAGAGCCCTTCCCACGGCCTGGGCGGTGACCCACGGCAAGGGATGGGAGCAGACGCACGGCATGGGTGATCTGTCCACGTGTGTCGCCTGCCACCCATCCAACTACTGCGCGCGCTGTCATGATGTCGAGCTTCCGCATCCTCCCAACTACCTGTCGGTCCACGGCGAGGATGTGGACAGGCTGGGCGGCACGGCGACGTGCGACACCTGTCACCGGCCAGAATCGTGCGAGGGATGCCACGGCGTCGACATGCCCCATCCCGATGAGTTCCTCAACACCCACAAGACCGAGGCTCAGCGCCTGGGAGAAGAGGCGTGTCACCGATGCCACGCCAAGTCGTCGTGTGAGAGCTGCCATGACCGGCATACGCACCCGGGACTGAGTCCCGAGCGTGTCGAGGAGCTCAAAGAGCGGCCGGTGAAGGTCGAGTGAACATGCAAGACCTCATCTTGAGCATGCGCGGAGGAACCACCGCCGCCAGCACCGGCACGATCGTCATGATCGCCGTGGTGGTGCTGGTCGTAGTGCTCGTGATCAGCACCCTGATCTACCTGTGGTACGGGAACTCGCCACGCGGCCGGGTGGATGCGCTCCTGGACTCGCGGGTGAGCTCCCGCCGGACTTCTCGGTGGCCTATGCGGATCGCGGCGCTCGTGTTGGTGATCGCGGCGTTCTTCGCATCCCAGTACCTGATCGATCGTCCGTCGACATGCTTCACCTGCCACCAGACCCACGAGCCTGCCGAGACGCTCGCCCAGTCGGGGCATGCCGGCGTCTCGTGCATGTCGTGCCACGGGGGAGCGGGTGTGACCGGTGGCCTGCAGACGATGGCGCGCTACGGGCGCTGGGTGGTCGTCTACACGGCCTCGCAGAAGGCACCTGAGCCCCAGGGTACGAGCGTGTCGGACTCGGCGTGCCTGTCATGCCACCGAGACGTACGTAGCGGAACCGCGACGCGCAACGGGATCAACGTCCGGCACAGCGACTTCCTCGAAGCCGGAGCACACTGCCGTGACTGTCACAACAGCACGGCGCACGGTGCAGCGGTGGCGGAGCCCACGTCACCGAGCATGGACGACTGCGTGGTGTGCCACGACGGCCTGAAGGCCTCGGCCGAATGCACCGTGTGTCATGCCGTGGACTCGCTGCAGCTGGCGTCCAAGACCGCGAACCTGCCCAAGATCACGCACGCAGACTCGGACAACTGCTACGGCTGCCACGATGAGCAGCCGTGTCTCGAGTGCCATGGGATCACCATGCCGCATCCGCCCGGCTGGGGCCCCGACGATGACGGGCCCGGACTCAGTGGAACCCACGCACGCGAAGGCTTCGCCAGTCGCGAGCTGTGCTGGCGCTGTCACTACTCGGGAGATCGCCCGTTCGAGCGACCTGTCACCAAGGGCGGGTTCACGCAGACACCCGACGGATGCACGTGCCACGGGTCCTTCGGCAACATGCATGGCGGCGAGGCATGGGTGGCCGAGCACGGCTTGCAGGCCACCGGACAGAAGACGGGCCCCGAGGCGGAGTGCTACATGTGCCACGACGCCCGCTACCTGTGCGATCAGTGCCACGACGAGTCGATGAAAGACCGCTACGATCCCACGGTCGGACCCGAGCGCTACCAGCGCGACATCCCCAAACCCGACGGCTACTGGGAGTACTGAGGTTCGTTGGCCGGCATGGTGCGCGGGGGTCGTGCGGCGTGCGTCAGCGATACCCCTCGGTGTTCATGAACATCCTCAGGATGCGCCACTCGTCTGAGTCCGGGTCACGCTCGAGCGTGATGGTGAGGCTCGAATCGACGGGGTCGAGGTCGCGCACTTTGCGCCCCTGAGCATCCACGAGGTGCGACGTGTCCTTGAACGCGTAGGAGACGGTCGCCTGGGTCGCGTCTTGATTGAACTCGGTCACATCCAGCGTGACCACGTCGTGTTCGTGCTGTACCGAGAGGCCCTGATCCGCGAACTCGCCCCACGGCTTCGTGAACAGCTTGACGTTGTCCTCGGGAAGCAGCGTGGCGAGCTTCTCGGCATCCGAGGCCTTCCATGCCTCGATGAACAGCTTGGCCTCATCGAGTACTTCTCGGCGGAGCTTACCGCGTTCGAGAGGCGTGACAGCCGAGGTCGTCTCGGCAGCCTCATCGACGCGCTCGATCACCGGCTCGGAGGGCCGAGAGCAGCCTGTGGTGACGGCGGCGGCGGTCATCACCGCCAGTGCAGCGAGTGCGACGGTTCTCACTGAGCGATCAGCTCCACTCGGGTGATGGCGATGGTCGCCGTGCGGCTGGAGGGGAGGGTACCGGCGTTGATGTCGAAGGTCTTGCGCGCTCCGGGAGCGATATCCGTGACCTCGTAGGACACCTTCTCCTTCTTGTTGCCGTCCTCGTCGAGCAGTTGGATCTCGACGGTGGCCGAGCGGATCTTCTGAGTGGAGCGGTTCTCGACCCAGCCGGGTACTCGCAGCAGGCCGTAGTCGTCCGGGAACGGAGAGCCCACCCAACCCAGCGCGACGGCGGCGATCTGCTCGGCTTCGGTGACTGATTGGGACGACTTCAACATGTCCAAAGCGCCAGGAGTGAGCACCGCCCAGACACCGGCGGCGGCAACGAGTATGGCGATCAACAGCAGTACAATGGTTCCGGTGCGCATTGGCGTCCCTTCGGGGCACGGTGAAATGCATCAAGTAACGGTGTGGACGAATGACTGTGAAACACTTAACAAAGCTTCACAGAATATATACCATGCGTACTGTCGCTGAAAATGGGGTTTGGTCGCAACCTATGTCGCCGATAGCCTTGGAATGTGAGCTGCACGCATGAACACACGTGTCACACTGCTACTCAGGGTCGTCACCGCGGTGCTCATCGTCGCCATCCTGATCGTGGGGGGACTGATGGGTCGTTTCCTGCTCATGGGCAGTGACGCCGATGCGCCGCGAAGCGAGCTGGAGCGCGCCGTCGTGGCCGCCGAGGCCGCCGTCAAGGCCGACCCGGAGTCTGCCCCGGCGCGCGTGAAGCTCGCAGCGGCGTACCTTGAGACCGGCGCGATCAACGCCGCGCGTGAACAGGCCGAGATCGCGATCCGCCTGGCGCCCGAGGCACCCGAGGGCTACTACGTGTTGGGACTTGTCGAGGGGCGCGACGGAGACGACGCGGCCGCCCTCAAGCAGCTGACTAAGGCGGCGCAGACCCAAGGTCAGCTCGCGGGGTTCTACCAGGATGTCTGGCGGGCGACCGCAGCGGTCCACGAGCGCTCCGGAGACACGTCTGCGGCCATTGGCGCCGTGGACGAGGCGCTGCGCCTGGGACCTGAGAACGCGGAGCTGCTCGTCGCTCGAGGTCGCCTCTTCGAGGACGATGAGCGCTGGGCCGACGCACTGTATGACTACACGATCGCCGCACAGTTCGTGCCTGACTACGAGCCCGCGCTCGAGGGTGCGGAGCGCATCGTACGTGGCCACCCTGAGGCGGTCGATGAGATGGTGGAACGCTTCGATATCGAGATGCCGGAGTCTGACTCCGAACCACCCGCACAGTAGGCACTTTCTCTTTCGTGACGGTCGGACCAGGGAGGTCGTCGTAACGTGGCTGGAGCTCTTCGCATGTCTCGGTCTGTGACTCGGCAACTGATCATCGTGTTGCTGTTGCTGGCGCTGCTCATCGCCCTTGCGGTGGCGTACTTCCTGATGACGCGGCCTGCTCAGATCGAGGGGGAGGGCGACCGCGATCGCCGGTTCCTGTTCGCGGTCTACGGTTTCGAGGGCGACCTTCTTCGTCGTCCCACCGGCGTGGGCTTCGACGACGATGGCGACATTCTTGTCGCAGACACCGGTAAGAAGCGAATCGTGGTGTTCGACCCGGAGGGGCGCTTCCTACGTGTCTTCGGTGAGGCGGGCAAAGAGGCGCTCCAGCTGTGGAACCCTATCGATGTCGACGTGACGCCTGACGGTCGCGCATTCGTCGTGGACAAGAGCCAAAGCAAGCTTGTCGAGTACGACGCGAACGGGACCGCGCTTCGGGAGATCAAGACCGAGGAGCCGCCCACATCCATCTCCATCGTCGACGATCTGATGTTCGTCACCACCGACAGCGGTGTACTCATCGCCGATCTCGACGGCAACCTTCAGACCGGCTACGTGAAGCGGGGCAGGGAGCCCGGTGAGTTCGATCGCCCCAGTGGCGTTGGCGTGGGAGAGGACGGCACGCTCTACATCGCCGACAGCCTCAACTATCGCGTGCAGGCCATAGGCACCAACGGCCAGCCGCTGTGGCAGTACGGCGAGCCCATCCCCACCGATCAGGCGATCCGCTACGACGGCGACACGCGCAAGTTCGGCCTGCCGTCGCACCTCACCATCGACGAGAATGGCCTGATCTACGTGGTCGACGGCTTGAACCACGAGATCGAGGTGCTCGATTCGAGCGGCGTGAGCCAGGAAGTCATCGGCGACACCGGTCACGGCGACGGATCGTTCTACTATCCCGATGGTATCGACTACCACAATGGCCGCATCGCGGTCGCCGACAAGTTCAACGACCGCATCCAGGTATTCGAGGTTCCGCTGCCGCCTGCGCGCCGCTGGGCCGCTTACCTGCCGTGGGCGCTGCTCGCTCTGTTGCTGCCGCTCCTGTTGCTGCCGTTCCTGCTCAGGCGCCAGCGCTACATCCTGACGCCGGATGCCGCACGCATGCTCGTCGAGGACGAGGACCGAGAGACCATCGCCGCCGCCCTCAAGCGCGTGACGGTCACCGAGGAACTGGCACAGTGGGGCAAGGAGTCCGCGGACTTCGAGCTGCAGTGGCGCAGTGGTAAGTTCGACGATGAAGACATCGCGCGGATCACCGAGCAGTTCCCGGTCAGCGAAGAAGAGGCTGCAGCGCTCGCCATCGCGGCTCACATGCGCGGCAAGCGCGTGGTTGTCGGCGAAGGCGAGACGCTCGAGTCCGCTGCGACGCAGCTTGAGGTGCCGCTCGTGAGCTACGCCGAGATCAAGGCCGTGCTCAGCGCCACCGACGTGGACGACCTCGGTTTCTCCCTGGAGGTCGGACAGGGCAACGGCCAAGCCCTCGACGAGGTCCAGGGCTACACCAACCTGATGGCCAACGCCAGCAAACAGGTGGTCCTGGAGGA
>CAYXQU010000095.1:0-6839 GCA_964467305.1 uncultured Eubacteriales bacterium | reverse complement strand
GGTACCCACCTCGTCTTCCTCGGTGAACACCGAGACGATGACCACCGAAACAAGCGCGAGCGCCATGCCCACCATCGCGATCCACGAGGGCGGCTCGCCGGTCGACAGCCCCACCGCGGCTGGCAATGCGCCAGAAAGTGCCGCCGTGATGGGCGCGACTACGCTCATGCGCCCAGTGGCAAGACCGGCATAGAGCGACAGCACGCCCGTGCCACCCAGGATGCCGGCGGCAACTCCCCACAGGATGCGCGGGTCTTGCCAGCTCTCGGGTGGGAAGATGAGCGCCAACGCGCCCAGCACCACGAGTCCGGTGGCCTGCGCGGTAAGCGTGATGATGAGCGCTGCGTCGCGTCTGCTCGCAAGCCCGCCGTAGAAGTCGGCGAAGCCGTAGAACACGGCACCCAGCGTTGCGACAAGGGCGGTCAGCATGCGCTACACGTTGAACTTGAAGTGGACCACGTCGCCGTCGGCGACCACGTACTCCTTGCCCTCGAGACGCTGCTTGCCCGCCTCACGGGCGCCCTTTTCCCCGCCCAGGGCCACGTAATCCTCGTACGAGATCACCTCGGCCTTGATGAAGCCGCGCTCGAAGTCGGTGTGGATGACGCCGGCGGCCTGCGGAGCCTTCGCGCCAATCGGCACCGTCCACGCGCGCACCTCCTGCACACCGGCGGTGAAGTAGCTGTGCAGCCCCAGCAACCGGTATGCCTCGCGGATGAGCGTGTTGAGGCCCGGCTCGGCGAGGCCGATGTCGGCGAGGTACTCGGCGGCTTCGGCGGGCTCAAGCTCCGCGAGGTCGGCTTCGACCTTCGCGCAGATGGGGATGGGCTTCACGCCATCGATCTCGGGCAGGTCCGCACCCACCTGGCTCTCGTCGACGTTGGCTACGTAGAGCATGGGCTTCATCGTGAGCAGGTGCAGGTCGCGGATCATCTCGCGTTCCTCGGCGGTCATCTCCATGCGGTAGGCGCGGTGGCCCTCAGCCAGGTGATCGACAAGGCGCTTCACAAGCGCGATCTTGACCTCGATCGTCTTGTCGCGCTTGGCCTCCTTCTCGAGGCGCGGGATGGCCTTTTCGGCGGATGCAAGGTCAGCAAGCACCAGCTCGAGCTTGATCGTCTCAACGTCCGATGCTGGGTCGACCCGGCCGTCCACGTGGATGACGTTGTCGTCTTCGAAGAACCGCACGACCTCGGCGATCGCATCGGTCTCGCGGATGTTGGCGAGGAACTGGTTGCCAAGCCCGGCGCCCTCGCTCGCACCCTTCACAAGCCCGGCGATATCCACGAACTCGACGGTCGCGGGCAAGATACGCTGCGGGTTCACGATCTCAGCCAGCGAGTCGAGACGAGCGTCGGGAACCGGCACGATGCCCACGTTGGGCTCGATGGTTGCGAAGGGGTAGTTCGCAGCGTCGACCTGACTCTTGGTCAGCGCGGTGAACAGGGTGGACTTGCCCACGTTCGGCAGTCCAACGATACCAATCGAAAGTGCCACTCAGAATTCTCCTTAAGTGCAGGTCAGAACGTATATTCCGCCCCGATGGACTGCTGTATAGTACCACCTATGGCACCTGTAGCTCCCATCGTAGTCGCCCATGCGTCGGTAGGCTCGGGCCACCGGATCGCCGCCGAGGCTATCGCGCGTGAACTGCGTGCCACTTCCCCACATCCCGAGAAGGTCGAAGTCATCGACGCGCTCACCATGGTGCGGCCTCAACCGGATGGTGATGACCTCACCGCGACGTTCACCGGCCCCACGGCACCGCTCTACGACGTACTGTGGCACTCAAGCTCGCTGGGTGTGGCCGCGCGCCGCTTGGGAACGCCGCTGCTTTCGACGGCCTTTCGGCAGTTCACCGCGCATCTGCGCGAGGTGCGGCCAGCAGCCATCGTGTGCACCCACGCGCTACCGGCGCTGCTCGCGGCGTGGTCGGTGCGCAAGGGTTGGATCGACTCGGCGGTCTTCAGTGTGGCGACGGACTTTGGCGTGCACGGCCTGTGGCCGCGTGAGCACGTCACGCTCTTCTGCGTGGCCGATGACCACTCGGCCGAGGTCCTCGATCGCCGAGGACACGACCCGGCTGCTGTCGCCGTGACAGGCATCCCCGTGCGCCCGCAGTTTGGTGTCGAATACGACCGAGAAGCCAGCCGCGAGCACTTCGGCCTGCCGCCTGAGCGCCGCATCATCCTGGCGGTCGCCGGATCGAGCCAGCCGGGACCGTACGCGCGCTTCAAAGAGGCGCTCGCCACAGCGTTGCCGGCGCTCGCATCGCTGCCCGGTACCGATGTCGCGGTGGTGACCGGCCGAGATGACGCCTACGCGACAGAGCTCAAGTCGCGCGCCAGCGGCTTCGGCGTCACGACTGTACACGTCATGGGATTCGTCGAGCACATGGCGCCGCTCATGGCCGCATGCGACCTGGGGCTCGCCAAGCCCGGCGGCCTCGTGTGTGCCGAGAGCACCGCGATGGGGCTGCCGCTGGTGCTGGTGGGCCCGGCGGTGGGCCAGGAGAAGGCCAACGCACACGCCCTGCACGCCGCCGGAGCCGCCCTCTACGCCGAGGACCCCCGCATGCTGTCCGAGTACGTCCGCAAGGCCGCGACCAACTCGCGGCGGCTCGCGGCGATGCGCGATGCGGCGGCGGGGTACGGACACCCGGGCGCTGCGAGCGATATCGCGAAACGGGTGCTGGATGCGTGCGGGGTGGCGTGAGTCGCGCGAGACCTCGCTCGATACGCCAACTTTAGGCGACAGGTCACCGCGAAAGCAATTGGACCTCTCGCGCGTACGGAATGCCGTCAATCACCTGAAGTTTGATGCGTGCCACCGCGGTTGGCGACCACTGGAAGCTGCCGATGAAGGGACCCGAAACCCCACTCACTTCGTCCACAAACAGAGTGCTCTCATCGGCGACGAAGTACTGCTCCACGTTGTCGCCCTTGGACACCCATACCTCACTGGCGTTCCCGATTGCGACTGGGCCGTCCAGGAGTCCCTCGTTCCAGAAAGGCGCCCCTGGCTTTCCCGTGCCGCGCGGCGAGGGACGATAACGCCACGGCGGAATGGTCTCCGACGTACCGGCGGAGTCCAGCTCGACAACCCGCGCGGCACCCAGTAGGCCGTCGTCGCCTTCGATTGCCTGCTCAAGGGTGACGGGGCCCTTCAGTAGGGCGGCCACTCTCTGAGCAACTGAGGACTCCGGCCACTCGTCGACCTCGATCTCCTCGCCAGATCGAAGCGCGACGACAGTTCCAACATCGAGATCCAGCTCGTACACGTCATAGATCCACACCCCCTCGGAACGAGGGCGGTCGCACCCCACCCGCTGCCCTCCCACTTGGGCAAGAACATGTCCTCGATGTAGACCACCGAGAAGTCGCGCGCGCTCGCCGCCGGTGTGTGCGACGGTTGCGGACGGCCCACAGCGCAGCCGGACAAGCACACAGCCAAGAGGAGAAGGGTGATCGCTGTCGTGATAGCTCTGGCCCGCATCCGCCGCACCCTACCTCTCGACTGATCCCCTGTAGAACGTGATGCTCGAAGTGTTCTTCCCCCTGCTTCTCTTCTTGCCCTTCGGGTTGCTGAAGTAGATCTTCTGGTGGCTGTTCCTCCCCGTGGCCGCACCCTGCAACGACCAGTCTGACGCGTAGGTGTTGATGCTAAGTGGGACAAGAGCGGCATGAACTGCAATCGCCTCTACTCGGGAGTGCGGACCGACGTGGCCCTTTAGATAGGTGTAGCGCGTGCCGCCTCGCCGGCCAGAGATGCGACCCGATCGAGCACTTCGTCCAAGGCCAGCGCGACGACGCCCGTAGTCATTCCAGACCGCCCGGCCATAGTCACCGCCGGCCTTGTGGTTCACCCAGAGTAGGGCCTCGCCACCCGCAGAGAACAAGGCGACCTGCGGGAATCGCACCGACACCTTCACCCGATAGTGTGATCTACCCCATCCGACAACGGCTTTCCAGCGTACTTGGTACCGTACTGCCCTCAGCCCACCCTCATCCGCTTTCCATAGATAATAGAAGTATAGAGGTCGTCCAGCACGTAGCCCCGTCGGATCCACCCCTCCCACCGGATCCCCGCCGCAGTACTGGTACGCGCTCTCCTCCCCATCGGCACGTGCCGGGTCCTTCGTGATCCACTGGCAGCTCACCGGGTCATAGTACCGCTGCGAGCAGTAGTACAGGCCGCTTTCACTGTCGTGGGTGTAGCCCGCGTAGCGAAGCGTGACCGCCGAGTCGATCGCGGATGCCTCGCCTCCCGTGAGCCCGCCACCGGCCCGCGACGCGCCGCCGAACGTCTCCCCATAGGCCGAGCAGGCGCGATGCGAGATCGGCGTGCCGTCTGAGGCCAGCAGCTCGAGTACGTCCCCGCGCTGGTTCGTGACAAGCCACACCCACACCGAGCCCTCACGCTCGGGTACGGTGGCCCACGCGCCGAAGGCGCGTCCCGCGCTATCGGTCGCGCACTCGACGGTGGTGGTCGCGCCCTCGCTCACCGACTGGGCTCTCAGCAGCGCGAGCCCCTCGTAGAGCCAGCTCGTGGTCGTGGTCACACCGCCTCGGGCCACGACCGAGCGGGTGCGCTGGCCGTTCGAGTCGTAGGTGTAGCTCGCCGAGGTGTCGATCGAGCCGTCTTTGCCCGTGTCGCGCTCGAACCGCATGGGCCCACAAGGGCGCCTTCGACTGGCAGACGTGATGCAGCGATTCGCCCGCATCTCCAAGAGTCTCGGCCTACCTTGTCTGCCTATTCCCCCACAGTCGCCATGCGTGTACGGCCAGAACGCACGCAAGCCATGTGAACGCGCCAACCAGCGCCGCATGAGCCCAAGGGTAGGGGTCCCAGTCAACCTCTTCATAGATCAGGAGTAGGAGCAATTCGAATCCGACCCACATGGGCAACAGCCACCCTACGGACAACACGACTGCGGCAAGGCGCTTGATCATCAGAGGCCTCCATCCATCCACGCAGCTGACTCACCTTAATCAAACACGGGGTTGGTCTTGACGAACTTGCCACTCGAGTCCAAGTAGCCGACGTTCTTCTTGGACCAGTTCCCGAATCCCACGCTTCCATGGTTCTTGAACTTCTTGATGCTCGCATGCAGCGCGTTTGGCGTATAGACGACCCCCTGCCAAGCCGAGACCTTCCTAAGTGATACCGTGTTCCAGGCCTTCTCGGCCAGCGTTGAGCAGTTCTTCCACGGAGCGCAGTACGTGCCGAACGATCGTACGTAGTCCTCCAAGGGCTTCAGTTTCTTGTCCGAGTAGTCGCCCATCAGGGACACTCTCCGCTTGTACTTCCTGAAGGGGTTCTTCCTGTCCGCCGCATACGGCTCCGCGTTGAACCAAACGCCGTTCGAGACCTGTTTTTCTCGTGCACCAATGTGCAGCGTCTGATTCTTCTTGATCTTGAGTCCCAGGAACTTGATTGGTTCCTTCGACCTGTTCTTGATCGATATCCAAGCGTGCCCGCCAATAGGGTTGGACTTGCTCCCGGAAGCGTACACCCTGAAGCGAAACAAGCCGAGGCTGTCCACACTCCCCACCGGATCCCCGCCGCAGTACTGGTACGCGCTCTCCTCCCCGTCAGCACGTGCCGGGTCCTTGGTAATCCACTGGCAGGTGATGGGGTCGTAGTACCTTTGCGAGCAGTAGTACAGGCCGCTTTCACCGTCGTGGGTGTAGCCCGCATAGCGAAGCGTGATCGCCGAGTCGATCGCGGTTGCCTCGCCGCCCGTGAGCCCGCCACCGGCCCGCGACGCGCCGCCGATCGTCTCCCCATAGGCCGAGTAGGCCCGGTGCGAGATCGGCGTGCCGTCTGCGGCGAGCAGCTCGAGCACATCGCCTCGCTGGTTCGTGACAAGCCACACCCACACCGCACCGTCACGCTCGGGTATGGTGACCCACGCGCCGAAGGGACGTCCCGCGCTATCGGTCGCGTACTCGACGGTGGTGGTCGCGCCCTCGCTCACCGACTGGGCCCGAAGCAGCGTGAGCCCCTCGTAGAGCCAGCTCGTGGTGGTGGTCACACCGCCTCGGGTCACGACCGAGCGGGTGCGCTGACCGTCCGAGTCGTAGGCGTAGGTCGCCGAGGTGTCGATGATGCCGTCCTTGCCCGTGTCGCGCTCGAAGGCGATCAGGCGATCGTCGTCGTTGTAGTGGTAGGCGACCGACTCGGCAGGTGAGGTGTATCCGGTCCGACGCCCGCGGGAGTCGTAGGAGAAGCTCGTCGCGACACCGCCCTCGGTCATCGACAGCAGCTGCTGGGTGCGCTGCGCTTCGGTGCGGTAGGTGAAGCTGCGAGCGCCATTAAGGTTGATTCGACCGTCGGCAGTGTAGCTCGAGACTACGGAGACCGCGCCATCCACCATGACTTCGGTCAGGCGTCCCGCCTGATCGTAGGTGTAGTTCGATGTGCGATCGGCATCCGGGTACGAGAGATCGATCGCCTCGCCATCCTGCCGGCTCGTGTAGGCGTTGTAGGTGTAGCTGATGCCTCCGGAGCCCAGCCCGGCGCCCGTCTGCTTCTTGAGCTTGCCGTCGACTGAGTCGTACTGGACACCCTGGGTCAGGCCGGTTCCGGCATCGAGCGCCCAGGCCGTGGTGCGGCCGGCGTCGTCTCTGTCTGTGACCGAACGCGACACCGTGGTGCCGCTCGACTCCACAGACACGGCCTGCTCGCGCCCCGGCTGATCGAAGGTGACGGTCACGGTCGTCTCGCCAAAGCTCCTGGCATGACTCGCCTGGGCATCGGCGTTCCACGTCGTCGCTGTCGAGATCCCGCTCACCGCATCGGTCGAGGTCTCCTCTCGGCCAAGCGAGTCGTAAGTG
>CAYXQU010000094.1:1605-6844 GCA_964467305.1 uncultured Eubacteriales bacterium | reverse complement strand
CAGCGCCGGGGATGATCACCTCTCGGTGAGACAGGGTGTCGGCGAGTCCGGACTCGCGCACGAACTTCGCGATCCGCTCCGGCACGAACTTGCCGGCGGCCCAGGCGGTGAGCACCGAGAGCCCCTCGGACTCCACGACTCCCAGATACGCAGGCTGCTTGCCGCCTTCGATCTCGCCGGCGACGATGAAGTAGGTCAGCGAGAAGTTGGTGGTGACGAAGAACGGCGCATCCGGCCCCGGATTGTTGATCGCGTAGATCTTCGCCTCTGCCTGCATGGGGCGCTGGGGGTCGGTGTAGAGGTTCTGCCTGAGCACCAGCAGCGGCAGGAGGCGCCAGGGCTCGGCACCCGTGAGCACGATGATGCTGGCGTACGATGCGACTGCCGCCGCAGCGTACGTGGTCTCGAGCAGGTCATCGCCGCCGGCGTGCTCACCGGGAAACGCGATCGTGGGATAGCCAAGCGCGGCGAACTTCTTCTGGAGGGCGGCACGCCGGGCGAAGGTCCGGTCGCGAAGGGCCGCGCCCTCGCTTGCCGGAGCGCTGTCGATCACCAGATCCTGGACGCCGGCCGCCACGGCCTTCTCGGTGAGCTCGGCCACCGCGGCGAGCCCGGCAGCGCGCACCACGAGCGGACACCCGTGGGTCTTGGCAAGTGCGATCATCTGGTCCGCGTTGTCCGCGGTCGCGGCGCTCAGGAGCGGCTTGCGGCCAGCGACCACCTCGAGGGCGGCGGCCATCTCGGCGACGTCTTCGGTCTGGAGAACCAGCGGCAAACCGCACGCCTCCGCGATCCGGCTCGCGACCTGGGCGTAGCGGCCGGGGTCACCGGCACCGCGGATCGCGATGAAGTCGCAGCGAAGGCGCTGTTGGACGCGCTCGAAGTCCGCAGCCAACGCCGCAGCCACGGTCGAGTCGACCGCCTCGTCCGAGTCACTCGCAGACACCGAGACGCCAACCGCGCACGGGTGCACGAACGTCTTGTCGTGGCGGAACATCACGGTCTCTTCGCCCACGGTGAAGGCGGCATCGCCGGTACCCATGGTCACCGCGCGCATGGGCGGCGCGGATGCCGAGGAGAGCGCTGCTTTGCCCTCGTCCGAGACGTGCGGGCACGAAGCGAGCTCCGCTTGGCCCTGGGCGAGCTTCATGGCGAAGGCGAGGCAGGTAGGAACCCCGCAGTCACCGCAGTTCGTCTTGGGAAGGTGCTTGAAGATCTCGATACCGGTCAGGCCCATGGGATGCCCCCTAGAAGGTCGAAGTCGGTCAGGCGAAGCGTGCTCAGAAGATCGGATCCATCGTGAGGGCCGGGTGGTTCACCGAGGTCAGGAACTCCAAGACGGCATCTTCAGAGTCGCCCACGGTCTCATCGGCGATCTTGTCGAGGAAGTCCGGGTCGCCCATCTCGTCGAAGCGCGGCTGCAGCGAACCCCGCATGGCTTCTTTGAGCTCCTTGGGCATCCACACCAGACGCGACAGGCCACCTTCCGCGGACATGAACTTCTTCGACGCGATGTAGCCGCGCCCGATGCCCATGAAGCCTGGCGACTGGACGCCGCCGCCAACCATGCCCGCGAGCGTGGAGAACTTCATGCCCGAGGGGGTCATGCCGGGGTACTCGCGGTTGACGATCATCACCCCGTTGCACATGGGGAGCAGGGCGATGATGGCCATGAAGCAGCCGCAGCTCGTCATGGGGTTGTCCATGAGCGAGTAGCACGTCATGCGTTCGACGGCACCGCCGCTCTTCTCGGCGATGAACTTGTTCACGCCTTCCCATTCGCCGGTGAGCGTCGAGATGCACGGGCCCTTCTCGATAGGCTGGTTTGGGCCGGTGGGGTTGAGCTCGTTGGACGCCTTGGCGTCGAGCCAGTTGTAGGCTCCACACAGCCCCAAGCGCTCGGGTGTCACCACGCAGATGTGCGTGGGTGCGAAGCTTTGGCACAGCGAGCACGAATAGAAGACGTCCACGGTGTCGTCGACGAGCTCGGCCATGCGGGCATCGCGCCCGTCATAAGATGCGCGGGCGGTCGCGAGCATGCGGTCCACCGCCTCTTGCTCGGTGTAGATGGTGACCTGGACCTTGTCCACGATCGCCTCGAACTCGTCGAGGATCTTGGCGTGCAGGATGTCGCCTATGTGGCTCAGGCGGAAACCCTTGTCCTTAGCCGACTTCGAGATGCGCAGCCAGATGAGGTCGCGCTGGCCCATGTGGAGCAGTCCCTCGGCGAAGTTCATCAGGTGGTGGAACTGGCGCTCGATGACCGGCTCGAAGTCGGATTGCATCTTGCGACCGGCGACGTCGACCACGATCGCAAGCGGCACGCGGGTGCCCTCCTCGATCTCATCGAGGTCGGGGCCCACGACTTCGACCTTGCCGTCGGTTATCTCGGCAGCGTCGAGCGTGCGGACGAACTCGAATGCGGTGGTCTTCTGGCCGCCGGCCTCGACGTAGGTGTCCTCCTTGCGCACGCGCTCGCCCTCGAACGCCGGGCCGTACGATACGGGGATGGGCAGCTCGGTGATCTTGATCTTGAGGCCGCGCACTTCGATCGCCTTCTGGACAAGCTCGTCGCAGCTGACGTTCGAGACGACGTGCTCGTAGGTGCACACGCCCGTGGGCAGGATCTGAGGGATGTCGCTCGTGGCGATGGTGGGGAAGCCGTAGCTGATGGCTCCGGCGGCGGTCGCGTACCACTCGTCGGTGACCTCACCCAGCGCGAGCACGAACGCGAACACGCGGCTCTTGTTGTAGGCGAGGATGCGCTCGAAGTCGCCCGGCTGCACCCCGCCGAAGGCCATCGCTGCGCGGGTCGCGAAGCCCACCGAGTAGATCTGGCTGTAGACCTCCTCGCCAAACGGCACGAGGCGCGTGTCCCATCCCAGCTGGATGCCCTCTTCGTGGAGCTGCTTGCCAAACGAGTTTCCGTTCGTGGAGCCTGCCATGAAGACGTAGAGCATCTTCTCCTGCATCTCGCGCGCGAGTCTTACGGCGGTGGCGTTGTCAGGCGCTGCGCCGACCACGGCGGCGAAACCCGGCGCCGAGCCGTCGACGAACTCGACGCCTTTGGCGCGCATGATGACGTCATCGGCGGCACCAAGCCACAGGTCGGTCACCGGAGGCGGGTCGTTGTCGAGGTAGTTGAGCGCCTCGTGGCACTCCTCGGCGAGCAGGGTCGCGATCCCGGCATCGAGCGTCGTGCCCAGATACGGGAGGTAGAGCTTCTCGGAGGGCACGTCAGGGAGCAGATCGCGTGCGTAGTCGAGCACCCGGTCCATGTCCGAGAGCTTCTCGACCTTCTCTCCGGTGAGACCGTAGATGACCGGCAGGTAGTAGCCGGTGTTGGGCAGCTCGACAGCCGCGTCGGCGCCGAAGCTCTCCTTGGCACGCGCGAGCTTGGCCTCGGTCTTGGCGAAGATCGAGTGTGCGCCGCGTATCGCGGCCGATGCGATGATCTTAGACACTGAGCTCCCTCCTCATGTCCATGTCGAACAGCACGCGCTCGGCTGCGACGTCGATCTTCAATGCCTTGCGCGCTCCGTCGATGAGGTCGAGGGTGGCCACCACCATGTCCTGGGGCTCCTTGATGAATCGCAGCGAGCCTCCGTAGCGCTCGGTCCAGCCCGAGATCATGTACTCCTCGACGATCGGCGAGTTCGCGACCGGTGAACCCACGCCGCCGAAGATCACGTGTGCCCCAGATCCCACCGCGTACGTCGCGATCTCGAGTGCCTTCTCCGAGAACCACTCCGGCGACAGCGCCACCGCGGGAAGGCCGGCGATGTCGTCGCCCAGGCCGCCGGTGGCAGCCACGTCTGCAAGGACCGTGAGGATGCGGGAGTTGTCCACGCAGCTGCCCATATGCAGCACCGGCGGGATACCGATCGCTTCGCAGACCTCGCGTAGCGAGTCGCCGGCGAACTCCATCGTCTCCGGTGTCAGGAGTCCGTGCTTGCCGCTGGTGATGGCGGCACAGCCGGTCGCGACCACCAGCACGTTGTTGGCGATGAGTTCGCGCGCGATGTTGATGACCGCGTAGTCCTGGACCGAGCGGGGGTTCGAACAGCCCACGATGGCCGCGACGCCGCGGATTCGCCCGTTCACGATGTTCTCGTTGAGCGGGCTGAGCGAGGCGCGCATCTTGCCGCCCAGCATGTAGCGGATGTACTCGTGCGAGAAGCCCGCGATGAGCGGTTCCGAGACGTTGGGGATGTGCGTCTCTCCTCGGTTCGCGAAGTTCTCGACCGCGGATCGGACAATCTGGCGGGCCGCGACGCGCGGGTTGTGCTCGTCGACCACGATCTGCTCGGAGTCGCCCACGCACGCCTTGGGGCTCGAAGATACGAGCTTGGTGTGGAAGTGCGAGGACACCTCGGCCAAGCTCTGGAAGATGCACTGCACGTCGACGACCATCAGCTCCACAGCGCCGGTGATGATGGCGAGCTCCTGGTGGAGCATGTTGCCCGCGGGCGGGACGCCTTTGCGCATGAGCGACTCGTTCGCGGTGCAACAGATTCCGGCGACGTTGATACCCTTCGCGCCCACCGACTCCGCCAGCGCAATCATCTCCGGCTCTTGGGTCGCGTCGAGGATCATCGATGCCAGCAAAGGCTCGTGACCGTGGATCAGGATGTTCACCTTGTCCTCGGACAGCACGCCAAGGTTCGCCGAGGAACGTACCGGCTGCGGGGTGCCGTACAGGATGTCTTGCAGGTCGGTCGCGAGCATCGATCCGCCCCAGCCGCTGGCGAGCGCGCACTTGATCGCGCCGTCGAGCAACGACTGGTGGTTCTGGTCGGTGCCCGCGTGTGTACGGTGCATCGCCTCGACGACCTCACGGTCGATGCCACGTGGCACAACCTCGTACTTGCGCCAGAGCGCCTGGCGCTTCTCGGGAGCACGCGCCACGAAGACGAGCTCTCCCGTCTGCTGCCCGTACTGCTTCAACGCGCAGTCGGCTACCTCGAGTGCGAGCTGCATGACGTCTTTGCCGGCGGCGTCGATGCCCATGTAGCCGGCGACCTTGGAAAGCTTCACCGGGTCGGCGATGGTGCCACCCTCGATCTCTCCGGAGGCGATGGCATGCAGGGTGAGGGCCACATCGCGCCCGTGGTCGGAGTGGGCGGCGGCACCGGCTGCAACCTGGCGAACGAAGTTGCGGGCGGCTACCGTCTCCCGGTCAGCTCCGCATACACCGCGATCGTGCTTGCCGATGAGCCGGCACGGACCCATCGCGCAC
>CAYXQU010000094.1:0-1595 GCA_964467305.1 uncultured Eubacteriales bacterium | reverse complement strand
GATCGAGCGAGACCTGGTGAACACCGTGGAGATCTCGCAGTCCTCGGCGATCTTGAGCATCTCGGCCGCTGTCGGGTCGATCGAGTACTCGTCGAGGGCGGTCGGGTTCTTCTCTGGCATGGATCCCACCTGCTTTCGCAAACGCTACTGGTCGAGCAGACCGTTGATGGCGGTACGGACGGTCGAGACTGCCTGCGGGTGACGCATCACCAGCACGTCGGCGCCGGCGAGCGCGAACGTGATCGCGGTCGAGGTCTCCCACAGCACGCCGCGCTTCTCGGCGTCGCCCCACGTGGGCTCCTCTTCGGCCGTGGCGCGCGCTTCCTTACTGCGCCACGCCTCGCGGCCCAGGTTGCAGATCATCGGCATCTGGGTCATCGCGTCGTTCTGATTCAGCGCCGCGAGCCTCAGGCGCTGCATGACGGTGAACGCGTACTCCACGCCGTAGCCCACTGCGCCCACCGACGGGTCCATCAGGATGCGGTCTGCCGGAAGGCCCATCTGGGTGATCAGGATGTTGAGCTGCTTGGCCATGTTCACGTCGATGGGGGTCTCGGCGATCACCACGTGCCCGTACCCCAGTGCGGCCGCGGCGATGGGCTTGTAGTTGTCCTCGGTGGCCGAGCCGATCGCCAGCACGGTGTCGTTCACCGTCTCTGCGACCTTCTTCAGAACCTCGGCGTCCTTCTCGGCGTTGCCCGAGCCGTAGACGACGACCGGCACACTGACCGCCGAGACGACATCGGCGACGGTCTGTGCGGCCTCATCGGGCGTACGATCCGCGCCGTTGGGGTCGGTGCCGGCGAGCTGGACGCAGACCATGTCCGCCCCCCAGCGCTCGACACACGCCTTCGCCCACGCCGATGGGTCGCCCATGACGTCGGCGAGCGCGTCGGTCAGCGACGCGGGCCACGAATCGGGCGCCACGTCGAAGACCTCCATCGCGATCGCGGGAGTGTGGGGCAGCGCGCCGTCGAACAGGTGGAACGGCAGCGCCTGCTCTCCGCCCACCGTGACACTCGCGTCACCGCTGCCAAGCGTCACTGTCTGGATCGCGCCGCTCGGGCTCTCTTTGGGTTCCGTGTACGACATCACGCCTCCTTGGTCTGAGCTGACTGCCGCACCGCGGCGAGCAAGGTGTTCTCGAGCAGCATGGCGATCGTCATGGGACCCACGCCGCCGGGCACCGGCGTGATCGCCGAGGCGACCTCGACCGCCGATGAGAACTCGACGTCGCCCACAAGCCGACCGTCGTCGGTTCGGTTGATTCCTACGTCGATCACGACCGCGCCGGGTTTGAGCCAGTCGCCTTTGACCATCTCGGGCCTGCCCACGGCGACGATCACCACGTCACCGGTGCCGACATGACCCGGCAGGTCCGGCGTCCTCGAGTGGCAGAACATCACGGTGCCGTGCTTCGCGAGCGCGAGCAGCCCCGCGGGCTTGCCCACGTTGTTGCTGCGACCAACCACCACGACGTCTTTGCCGTCGAGGTCCACGCCGCTCTCCTCAAGCAGCACCATCACGCCTGCGGGGGTGCACGAGACGAACGTCTCCTTGCCCACCACCATCCGCCCGATGCTCTCGGGGTGGAA
>CAYXQU010000093.1:0-6938 GCA_964467305.1 uncultured Eubacteriales bacterium | reverse complement strand
CGCTCGAAGCGGGACTGGCCGTCGAGGTCCTGCCCGGCTCTTCCGCGATCATCACCGCGCTGGTCGCGAGCGGCCTGCCCACGCATGCGTTCTACTTCGGCGGCTTCCTGCCCCGCAAGGCGGGAGAGCGCGAACGCCTGCTGGGCTCGCTGGCGTCGCTTGACGCCACGTTGATCTTCTACGAGTCGCCGCACCGCGTCACGTCATCAATCCAAGCGCTGGCGGCGGCGTACCCCGGTCGCAGCGTCGCGGTCGCCCGCGAGCTCACCAAGCTGCACGAAGAGGTGGTGCGCGGACCGGTGGCTCAGGTCGCGCAAGACCTCGCAGCGCGCGAGTCCATCAAGGGCGAGATCGTGGTCGTGGTTGGTCCGCCGTTGTCGGCATCCCCTGAGACCCAGGAGCTCACCGATCCCGAATGTGCCCGGCAGCGCATGGGTGAGCTACTCGCCTCGGGCCTCAAGCGCGCGCAGGCCGCCAAACAGGTGGCCGCCGAGCTGGGGGTGCGCAGGAGCGATGTCTATGACCTGGACGTCGCTCGCGAAGCGACGCCGACCGACTAGGCCTTCTTGATCTCCGCGATGCACGGAGCGCACACCGGGCGTCCTTTCACGCTGACGATCTGCGCCTCGGTGTCGCCGCAGATGCTGCATGCGTCCCGGTGTTTCTGGAGTATGATGCGGTCGCCTTCAACAAAGATGGCCATCGGGTCCTTGACCTTGATTCCAAGGGTGCGACGCAGCTCCATGGGAATCACGATTCGGCCCAGATCGTCGACCCGCCGAACGATGCCTGTATCGTGCATGCTCGCCGCCTTTCGCTCGTCACCGCGTGCGTAGTGCCGGCAAACGGTTAGAATCTTGTCGTTCGTGCTTCTCGGGGTTGGGTCGAGAGCACACTTCCAATATTACCCACGGCCTCGGAGTTCTGAAACAGTGATGACTGGTCCCTCTTATTACCTCACCACACCCATCTACTACGTGAACTCGGTGCCGCACCTGGGCACGGCGTACACGACCACTGCCGCGGACGCCCTGGCGCGCTACCGGCGACTGGTCGGTGACGACGTGCATTTCCTTACCGGACTCGACGAGCACGGGCAAAAAGTCGAGCAGGCGGCGATCGCCAACGACATGACCCCCGCCGAGTGGACCAACTCGATGGCTGCCAAGTTCATCGAGACCTGGGAACAACTGCTCATCACCAACGACGACTTCATCCGGACCACCGAGCCGCGCCACACCGCCGCCGTTCAGCGTCTGGCACAGACCCTCTACGACCGGGGCGACATCTACAAGGGCCACTACGAAGGCTGGTATTGCATCCCGGATGAGACGTACTGGGCAGAAGGCGACCTGCCCGAGGACAAGTCCTGTCCGCAGTGTGGCCGCTCGCTCGAGTTCGTCCGAGAAGACAACTACTTCTTCAAGCTCTCGGCCTACCAAGACGAGCTGCTGGCCTACTACGAAGCAAACCCCGAGTTCATCAGGCCGGAGACCCGCAGAAACGAGGTGCTCTCGTTTGTGAAGAGCGGCCTGCGCGACCTGTCGATCTCCCGGGCCAACGTCAAGTGGGGTGTGCCGCTGCCGTGGGACGAGTCGCACACGGTGTACGTGTGGTTCGACGCGCTGATCAACTACGCGAGCGCGGTGGGTTACGGCGATCCCGACATGCAGGCGACGTTCGAGCACCGCTGGCCGGCGCAGATCCATTTCGTGGGCAAAGACATCATCCGCTTCCACTGCGTCATCTGGCCGGCGATGCTCCTGGCAGCCGGGCTGCCTGTGCCGCAGAGCGTCTTCGCGCACGGCTTCTTGCTGACCAAGGGCGAGAAGATGAGCAAGTCGAAGGGCAACGCCATGGCGCCGGCAGACCTTGTCGAGCGCTTCGGCGTCGATGGCTACCGCTACTACTTCCTGCGCGATGTGCAGTTCGGTGCCGACGGGTCCATATCGATGGAAGCCATGATCCAGCGCTACAACGGCGACCTCGCCAACGACTGGGGCAACCTGTGCTCAAGGCTGTTCAACATGGTGGGCAAGTACTTCGACGGCGTGGTGCCTGACCCCGGTGGGTCCCCCCAGCTCACTGGTGACGATTCGGAGCTGCGCGACATCGCACTCGCCCTGCCTGATCGCTACAGCGCCGCCATGGATAACCTGGACTACGCCGGTGCCCTCGATGCCACCTGGGACCTGATCAAGCGTGCCAACCGCTACATCGAGGACTCCGCACCCTGGAATCTCGCGAAGTCCGAGGAGACGATGGGCCGCTTGGGCGCGGTGCTCTACAACGCGCTTGAAGCGGTGCGCATCACGGCCTTGTTCACGGCACCGGTGATGCCGCTCACCTCGCTTGAGGTCTGGCGTCGCATGGGCCTGCCCAACATCCACGCGGTGACCGATCTCGCCACTCAGGCGCAGTGGGGCCGCTTGCCTGTGGGCAACCCGGTGGTGAAGGGCGACCCGTTGTTCCCGCGCATCGTCGACGCCGAGGAGTGACTCTCATGCACGCCTTTGACCCGCTGTTCGCTGACAGCAAGGGTCGTGAAGTGGGCGCACCGGACTTCTGCGGCCACCCGGTCGCTGATACGCACGCTCATCTCGACATGCTCGACGATCCGGCTCTGGCCCTCGCGCGCGCTGCGGTCGCCGGGGTGGGCTTCATCGCCACGGTCGCCGATGTCACCGAAGACGCATGGCGCACGTACCAGGAGCTCGAGAGCTGGTTGGCCAACGCCGCCGAGCTTCTCGGCCAGGAGGGCATAGTGGTGCCGCTACCGCGCGTTCGCGTGATCGTGGGAGCCCATCCCCATAACGCCCGGCTCTACGATGGTGCAGCTGACGAGGAGCTTCGCCGTCTTGCTGCCCACCCTCTGACGTGCGCGATCGGCGAGATGGGGCTCGACTACCACTACGACCACTCGCCCCGAGACATCCAGCGCGAGCGGTTCGCCCAGCACCTGGCAATCGCAGCCGAGTTCGGGCTTCCGGGTGTCGTGCACCTGCGTGAAGCGCACCCGGACGGCCTGGCGATCATGCGCGACCACGGCATGCTCTCAGCCGGCGCCATTCTGCACTGCTTCAACTTGGCCAGCCACGTGATGGAGCCCTTCCTCGAGCTGGGCTGCCACGTGAGCTTCGCCGGTCCCGCTACGTTCAAGAAGGCGCACGAGGTGCGCGAAGCCGCCGTCGCCGTGCCCGCCGGGCGGCTGCTGACCGAGACCGACTGCCCGTTCATGGCTCCCGAACCGTTCAGGGGCCGCACCAACGAGCCCGCACTCGTCACCTTCACCGCACTGTCCCTCGCCAACACCCGTGCCGAGAACCCCGAGCATTTCGCCCGCCACACGTTCTCAGCTGCGCTCGAGTTGTTGGATGCAGAGAGGGTGGTGAACTCGTGAAGCGGGTCTTGTGTATAGCGGGGAGTCCACGCCGAAACGGCAACACCGACCGGCTGCTCGACGCGCTGTCGGCGGGCGTCACCGAAGCGGGCGGTGAGGCCATCCGCCTGGTCGCGTCGCAGCTCACCGTGGAGCCATGTCGTGCGTGTCACGCGTGCTCGCGCACCGGATCGTGTGTGATCCGCGATGATATGGACGACGTCTTCCGCGCGATCGATGAGGCCGGTGCGGTCGTGGTCGCGACCCCGGTGTTCTTCGCCTCGGTGCCGTCGGGACTCAAGGCGCTGATCGATCGGTGCCAGCCCTACTGGGCTCGCCGTTTCGTGCTTCATCAGGAGCTCGCCAAGCCCCTTCGACCCGGCGCGATCGTCGTGGTGGGCGGCGGTGGCGACCCCTTCGGCGTGGACTGTGCGGTCACGCCGATCCGCAGTGTGTTTGGGGTACTCGGCATCACCTCAGAACACGATCTCGAGGTGGTTGGGCCCGACGGGCCCAAAGACGTCGAGTCCCATCCCGATGCACTGGCCGAAGCCCGCCGCATCGGCCGGAGTCTCGCTCAGCCGGTCGACTGAGGCACCGGCGCATATGCCACTGTGCGGGTGGCTTGACGGAATTCGCCGCTGGTAACACCATGCGGATGGGGGAGTAACACGTCGAGCCGAATTGGGGTCGGTGCGCGTGTGACTCCGTTGTCACTCACTGGACGACGGGAGGCATCATGAGACGCGCTCTTTGGCTGCGCCTGGTTTCTGTGATCATCTGCTTCGTGATGGTGGTCCCAACAGCGTTCGCCGCACCTGCAGACTCCTCGGCGGATGCATCGGCCTCGACCGTGCCGTCGCAAACGGCCGAGAGCAGCCAGACCGTCCCCGACAACTGGGCTGCTCCCGAGCAAGACGACCAGTCTGCCGAGAAGCCCGTTCCGGAGTTCCCGCAGCAGTCCCGTGAAGGGATCGGGGCGAGTGTCGATGACGAGTTTCCCGGCGACCCCCTCCCCGCGTCTCCTGTCAGTAACTACCTTGAACGAGACGTCGATACCTACGACATCTTCCGGGTGTGGCTCAATGCGGGCGACCGCCTCGACCTCTCTTTGTACGGCCCGGGGACCGGTGACTTCGATCTTTACGTGTACGACCCCGCGCTCAACGCGGTCAGCTGGTCAGCAGGTGTCTCGTACCCTGAGCTGATCGGCTATACCGCCAGCGTGAACGGCAACCACTACGTGATGGTCCGGGCATGGTCGGGATACGGTTCCTACACGCTCAACTGGACCAAGACACCGCGACCGCCCGCCTCCAACTGTCAGATCTCGCTTTCGGCACCGGGTAGCGTGGAGTGGGGCAAGCCCCTCCATCTGACGGCCTATTACACCGAGGACGGCTATCCGGTAGCCGGCAAGCAGGTCTTGATCGAGTTCAAGCCTTACGGCGGCAGCACGTGGGCGGTTGTACGCACACTCACATCGAACTCGGTGGGACAGGCCAAGGGCACCTACGCGGCGATCAGGAAGGGCCACTACCGTGCCCGTGTGAGCTTCAACGCCAGCCGAAGGTACTCGGCGGCGCGCTGGGTGGCCGTGAACCCGTATCTGTCCATTAAGGGCTCAAGTTCGGTTGCGCTGAGCAAGAGCTTCACTGTCTACGGATACCTTGGCCCACGACACCCGGCCGGTAGCAAGAACGTGATCCTGAAGTTCTACCGCGGCGGCAAACTCCGCAAGACGGTGAAGGCGAAGAACTACAGCGTCACCGTGTCAGGCAAGCCAGCCACCAAGTACAAGGCCACCGTGAAGCTGACCACGCCCGGGCAGTGGACCGTCAAGGCGGAGATCGCCGAGGACAGCATCCATAACAAGCGTACGGTTGGTAAGACCATCTGGGTCAACAAGACGAAGATGTCGATCAAGACCAACGGCGTGGATGTGACCTACGCGAAGTCGAACACGATCTCCGGAACACTGCGCAACCGTTCAGGCAAGGCTCTGTCGGGCAAGACGGTCAGACTCCAGTACATGAACCCTTGGGGACGGTGGCAGACGGTCAAGAAGCTGAAGACCAATTCCAAGGGCAAAGTGAGCTACAAGGTCAAGCCCAAGGAGTCGCGCGCCTACCGCTTCTACTACGCAGGGTCATCGAAGCTTGCGAAGTCCACCAGCAACTGGGTCTATGTGACCTCGTGTTATGCCGAGCGATCCGGCTACAGCAGCTACGAGTACGGCTGGTGGAGCAACTCGGTGTGGCTGTCCAAGGGCAAGCATCAGATCAAGGCGTATGCACGAGAGGGGCTCGATCAGGTCTACATCCAAGACTCTGCACGCACGTGGGGCAAGAAGGTGAACAGCAAACGTCTGCCCAGCTCGAAGTGGAGGACGTACTACTTCACGGTACCTGAGAGCGGTTGGTACCTGCTGGGTTGGAAGGGCAACTGGGCCTACAACAACTACATCAAGTACAAGGTCTGGTAGACGCCCCGTACCGTGGAAACAGGTCGGCGGCACCGCATCATGCGGGGCCGCCGACCTGCTCTTTGGTCCGGCCCGGTCGGTGTTTCCGTGGCGACCTGCGCGTTTGCGCCTCCACTTCTTCAGCGGTAGCATCGAAGGTCCCCGCCGTTGACGGTGGGCGTTTGAAACGAGTAGGAATCGAACGAGGAACCTATGCGCCGCAGGTCGGATCGCAAGGCTCGTTCGCTGAAGTTCACGCACCTCATCGTAGCCATCGTCCCAGCACTGGTCGTCGTTCTCAGCGTGACGGGTTTCATGTGGGCACAGATTGAGGTGACGGTCGTCGTCGACGGCCAGGAGCACCGCGTTGCCACGCAGGCACGCGACGTCGCCACGGTGCTCGAGTACGCCGGGGTCGACGTGAAACAAGGCGACCTGGTGAGCCCTTCTCGGTCCGCTTCGGTCGACAACGGGGACACCGTGATCGTCCGGCGGTCGGTACCCGTCACCGTTGACTTGGGTGGCGATCCGGTCGAGGTCGATGTGGTGGGCGACACGGTGGCAGACGCCCTGACCGCCGCCGGTGCGGATCCTGCCGCGAACGCTGCGGTGACTCCCTCGCTTGACGCGCCACTTGAGCCGGGCATGACCATCGAGGTGCCTGCGGTATTCGTGCGGGTCACGCAGCGCGAGGCGACCCTCACGCCGGAAGTCGAGACCCGAAAAGACCCCATGCTGCCCGCGGGCGAGCGCAAGATCGTCTCGGAAGGGACACCCGGCAGACTCCTGCGTGTCTACCGGGTGATGGTCACCGATGGCGTAGAGGGTGAACCGGACCTGACCACAGAGATGATCGTCGACGAGCCGGAGCCGCGCGTCGTCGCGGTGGGCACGGGTGCCTTCGATGAGTCGGGTGACCCGGTGACAGGAGCGGTGCCCGATCCGCCCAGCAGTGGCCGTAAGATGCGCGTGGAGACCACCGCGTACTCGCCTCGGGAGCCGGGGCTGGACTTCACCACGGCGACGGGCGCGCGGGCCAAGAAGGGCGTCATCGCTGTCGACCCGCGGGTCATCCCGCTTGGCACCAAAGTCTAC
>CAYXQU010000092.1:0-6962 GCA_964467305.1 uncultured Eubacteriales bacterium | reverse complement strand
CACGGCGGATGGGAAAGCGAGGCAGTCGAGGTTCCCGGGGTGTTCGCGGGACCGGGAATCGTGTTGGGCACCGGCCAAGGAGACCTGGCTGACGTCGCCTCGACCATCGCGGTTCTGAGTGGTGCGCCGGTGCCCAGGATGTCGGCGGGATCCCCGCTGGTCCAGGTGGTGGGTGAACCGGCGAAGGACTGGCCCGCCGTGGCGCAGGCCGACCGCTTCTGGCGGCAGTATGGCGCGGTTGTCGGCGCGCCGGGTGATGCGCCCGATTCAGCGCAAGGCCCCGTCGCAGCGGAGGTCAAGCAGTGGGCGCTCGGGTGGCACAAGGTGGCGGATTCAGTCGCCCGGGAGCCACGGTTGCCGGTCACCGCGGGGGCGGTTCTCGCGTGCCTGTTGATACTGGCGCTGATCCTGATCGGTTCTCGGCCGGCGTTCATCGCCGCATTGGCGGGCGCGATCTCCTACTACGCGGTGTACAACGCGGCGTTCTTCCTCGTTCATGGGAACCGCTGGTCGCTGTCGTCTTTCAACTCTGAGGACCGTATCGGCGAGTGGATGAACCTTCGCTCTGTTGAAGCTGCTGTGGCCCTGCTGATCGCCGCAGCTGTGGCAGCCGCGGTCTACCCATTGGTGCGGCATTCCGCTTTCGGGCCGCACAGCCCATTCCTTTCGGGCTGGCTCACGTTGGGGCCTGTCACTGCCTTGTTCGTCCTGGCGACGCTGGGTGTGCAGGTCGCGTGGTTCTACTGGTGGTTCGGAATCGAGCCGGTGCTGGGCCTGCCGGATCTGAAGTGGGCGTTCAAGTACGATCTCGACCTCGTGCAGATGACCGCCGTAGGTGCCGCAGCGTTGGTCGCGCCTCTCGTAACCTACCTTGTGGGGCGGTATCATCCCAAAGTCCGTCCAACGACGACGCAGGAGTGACTTCGTGGCGATAAAGGATCTTCGCGAGTTCATCGAGCTGATCGAGAAGCAAGGCCAGCTCAGACGTGTGTCCACACCGGTCGATCCCAAGCTTGAGATCGGAGAGATCGCCGATCGCGTGAGCAAGCAGGTGGGACCGGGCCTTTTGTTCGAGCAGCCCATCGATCGCGAGAGTGGCGATCCGTATGCCATGCCGGTCGCGATCAATCTCATGGGCAGCTTCGAGCGGATGGCATGGGGGCTGGGAGTTGACGCCCAGACCGGAACGTGGCGCGATCTGGACGCCAAGGCTAAGCAGCTCATGGATCTGCTGCCGCTGGACATGCCTGCCAGCATGAAAGGCAAGCTCGACATCCTGGTGGGACTCAAGGACTTGGCCACCGCGGGCGCCAAGGAGGTCAAAGGCAACAAAGCACCGGTACAGCAGGTGGTGCTGCGTGGCGACGATGTCGACCTCACCAAGCTCCCGGTGTTGACCACCTGGCCTGAAGACGGCGGCCCGTTCATCACCCTGCCGCTTGTGGTCACGAACAACCCCAAGGGCAAGCTCAACGTGGGGATGTATCGGCTTCAGGTCTTCGACAAGAACACCACCGGGCTTCACATCCACGAGCATCACGACGGCAACAAGAACCTGCGCGCCTGGAAGGCCGCAGGCGTGACCCGCGTGCCGGTGAGCGTCGCGCTTGGCGGCGATCCCGTCACGATCTTCTCGGCGACAGCACCGGTGCCTCCCATGATCGACGAGTATCTGTTCAGCGGCATCCTGCGCGGTGAGCCCGTAGAGGTCGTCAAGTGCGTGACAAACGACCTCATGGTGCCTGCGCACGCTGAGATCGTGCTTGAGGGCTGGTGCGACCTTGAGGAGACCCGCTGGGAGGGTCCGTTCGGCGACCACACCGGCTACTACTCGCTCGCCGACTACTTCCCGGTGTTCCACGTCGAAGCCATCACCATGCGCAAGGACGCGATCTACCCCACGACGATCGTGGGTCGCCCCCCCATGGAGGACTGCTACATGGCCAAGGCGACCGAGCGCATCTTCCTGCCGGTCATCAAGGCGATGATGCCCGAGGTCATCGACTACGACCTGCCGCTCGAGGGCGTCTTCCACAACTGTGCGATCTTCCAGATCAAGAAGGAGTTCGCCGGCCAGGCCTTCCGCGTCATGAACTTCGCGTGGTCGATGGGGCAGATGATGTTCACCAAGTACGTGATCGTGGTCGACGAGGACGTGGACTGCCACGACTACTCGCAGGTGGCGTGGCGGTGCTTCAACAACGTCGATCCAAGCCGAGACATCCTGATCAGCAAGGGCCCGCTCGACCGGCTCGACCACTCGTCGAACCACGAGAGCTTCGGCTTCAAGATGGGCATCGACGCGACGCGCCCCATCGCCAACGAAGGCCACGAGCGCGAATGGCCCGAGGCACTCGAGATGGATGCCCAGGTCAAGGCCCGAGTCGACGCCATGTGGGCGGAGCTCGGGCTTGAGTAAGCTCGCCGAGAAGACCCGGGTCTTCCTCGAGCTGGTGAAGTTCGAGCACTCCGTGTTCGCGCTGCCCTACGCCTACATCGGTGCGCTCTACGGTGCGCAACGGGTGTGGTTCCAGTGGGCTGTTTCGAGCCAGGGTCCGCCGGACGCCCGCCCCAACGCGTGGGTCACGGGCACCGGCTGGCCAACGCTGGCTGCGTTGTTCTGGATCACGGTGGTGATGGTGGGCGCGCGTGCGTTCGCGTTCGTGGTGAACCGCGCCGTCGACAAGGAGATCGACGCTCGCAACCCTCGCACCGCCGGGCGTGCGATACCTGCCGGGCTGGTCAAGGCATGGGAGCTGTGGGTCTTCTCGGCGGTGATGCTCGCGGGCTACCTCTACGGCATCTGGCAGCTTGCACCCATCACTCGGGTGCTGGCGGTGGTGCCGCTTGCCGCGTTCGTCGCCTATCCGTACATGAAACGCTTCACTCCACTGTGCCACTACTGGCTGGGCCTGTGTCTGGGGCTGGCACCGGTAGGGGGATGGGTCGCTGTGGGCGCTCCTATCAACCACATCGCGCCCTGGCTTCTGGGAGCTGCGGTCCTGCTTTGGACCCCCGGTTTCGACATCATCTACGCGACACAAGACATCGAGTGCGACGTGCGCGACCGCGTTCACTCGATGCCGGCCGACGTGGGAATCCCCCGCGCACTTCTGCAGACGCGCGTCACCCACGTCCTCACGGTGCTCTTGCTGGCGCTTGGTGGGTACTTCGCGGGAGCGGGCATCTTCTGGTTCGTGGGAGTCGCGGTGGCTGCGGCGTTGCTGTTCTACGAGAACGCGATCGTGAAGGCCGATGACCTGTCGCGCGTCAACGCCGCCTTCTTCACCGTCAACGGGGTCATCGCCGTCGTAGTTGGCGCGGGTGCTATCCTCGATCGCATCGTTGGCTAGGGGGGAGACGTGAGTGTATGGCACGCATAGTCGTCGTGATGACCGGTGCGTCGGGCAGCGCTTACGGTATGCGCCTCACCGAGCAGCTCGTGTCGTTGGGCCACGAAGTCGTCTTCGTCGCGACCACGGCGGGCATCGAGGTGTGCGCGTACGAGCTGGGCTTCGAGCTCCCCGTGGGTAACGCGCAGACTGCTGCCGTGGCGCTGGCCACCTACCTTGAGCTACCCAGCGCGGCAGGTATTCGCGTTGCCTACGAAGACGATCGCTTCGACCCCATAGCCTCGGGGTCCTATCCGCTGGAGGCGGTGATCGTCGCGCCTGCGTCCATGGGGTTCTGCGGCTCGCTGGCCGCCGGTCTGGGTTCGGATCTACCCGAGCGGGCGGCTGACGTCGCGCTCAAGGAACGCCGGCCGTTGGTGTTGGTTCCACGCGAGACGCCGCTTTCCCTGATCCACCTGCGCAACCTCACGGCTCTCACTGAAGCCGGTGCCATCGTGGTTCCTGCGAGCCCCGGCTTCTATCACAAGCCCCAGTCGGTGGATGACCTGGTGTCGTTCGTGGTTGGCAAGGTACTCGACGTCTTGGGGCTTGAGCACGATCTCTTCGAGCGTTGGGGAGTGTAGATGGTCGGCGTGAGACACCACGAGGCGAAGCGTCACTGACCGCTCCGGTCGTGCTGCTTGACGTTGCCCGCAACGCTGGCGCACACTTACCCGAGTAGGGTCAATCGAATACACCACACCAGTCGTAGTCCAGTCGTAGCATCAGTCGTAGCAGAAGGAGCAGTCATGACCCTGGCGCAAGCGCGCAAGCGCTTCCCCAACGTTCCCGCCGAGATCGTGAAATGGGCGGTCGAGAACATCCGTGATCCCCGTGATCTTGAGCGCGGCCTCAACAGGCTCGAGCAGTCCAAGCGCGTGCAGCTCAAGTACGCCAGCTGACGCGCTACGCTCATGAGAGTCAGCTTCCCTGAAGGGTTCCTCTGGGGGGCTTCGACGTCGTCTCACCAGGTCGAGGGCGGCAACACGCTCAACGACTGGTGGGCTTTCGAGCAGCGCGGCGGCGTACCCGAGCCATCCGGCGCTGCCTGCGACCAGTACCATCTCTACGAAGCCGACTTCGATCTCGCGGTCGAGCTTGGGCACTCAGCGCATCGGCTGTCGATCGAGTGGTCCAGGATCGAGCCGCAGCGTGGCGTCTTCAACGCCGATGAGATCGACCACTACGTGCGGGTGCTGGCCGCTCTGAAGGACCGCGGTCTGGTCACGTTCGTGACGATGCACCACTTCACCAATCCGTTGTGGTTCGCGCAGGCGGGTGGGTGGACGTGGAGCGGTGCGCCCGAGTGTTTCGGTGCCTACGTCGCCCGGGTTGCGCCGGCACTGTCTCCCTACGTTGACTTCTGGATGACGATCAACGAACCCACGCAGGTCGCCTTCGCAGGCTACATCTTCGGAGAGTGGCCCCCGGCCAGACACTTCGACATCCCGGGTGCCTACCGACAGATCGACACCATGGCCGCCGCCCATCGCGTGGCAGCCGAGGCGATCAAGACCGCTCATCCCGGCGCGCAGGTTGGCTTCTCGGATATCCAGTTCAACTGGCGCTGCGAGAACCCGGCGTCGCGGTGGCAGCGTGCGGTGCACCGCTTCATCGACGACTTCTCGAACCATCGCTTCTGCGATCAGGTGAAGGACTGCGCTGACTTCATCGGCGTGCAGTACTACCACACCCTCAAGGTGGGGTGGCGCCCTTACGGGCCGGGGCATCTGAGCGGCGTGGAAACCACCGACATCGGCTGGAACATATCTCCCGAGGGTCTTGAGGCGGTCACCACCGCCTGCTGGCAACGCTACGGGCTACCCATCTACATCACCGAGAATGGGCTGGCCGATGCCGCAGACACCAAGCGGACGGCGTTCATCCGAGACCACCTGGCTGCGCTGGCCCACGCGATAGACGGCGGTGCCGATGTCCGCGGCTACCTGCACTGGTCGCTTGTCGACAACTTCGAGTGGGCCATGGGGTTCACACCGCGGTTCGGCCTGGTCGCGATCGACTACGTGACACAGCAGCGCACTCCGCGCCCCAGCGCACGTGCGTACAAGGAGATCATCTCGGGCAACGGGTTCGACCTCTAGGGGCACTCTGCGTGCGGCTGGCGGGGGTCATTCAGTCGCCGGCAGTGGTGTCCGCTGTCGGGGCCGAGGCCGGGGTCGAGTTCGGCGACGAACGCCTCTTGGGAAGTGCCAGCCTGACGAATCGCCGGCGCGGGGTATGGTCTGCTATCGCCCGCTCGTACGCTTCCTCGAGTCGCTCTGCCTGCCGCTCGATGGAGAAGTGAGCCGAGCGCTCAAGCGACGCTGCTGCAAGGGCTTCTCGGCGGTCATCGTTACCCATGAGCTCGTCGAAGGCGTGTGCGAGGTCCTCAGGCCTTCCGGGGGCCACGATGCCCGTGCGCCCGTTGACCACGAAGTCCTCGACGGCGTGGTCCTCCACCGCGATCACCGGAAGACCGGCCGCCATCGCCTCGCCTATGACCAAGCCCTGCGTCTCCGTGGTCGACGCGAACGCGAACGCGTGGGCCAGATGGTACGCAGCGACGGTCTGGGCGCCTTGCAGGTAGCCAAGGAACGTCACGCGGCTGCGCAGATCAAGTTCGTCGACCAGGGATTCGAGGTACTCACGATGCGGTCCGTCTCCGGCGATCACCAGCCGGATGCATGGGTGGTGGGTGTGCCACAGAGCTCGCAGCAGCAGCTCGACGTTCTTCTCACGGCCCAGGCGACCAACGAACAACAACACGCGTTCGTCGGGAGCCAACGCCAGGCGCTCACGCAGCATCCGTGTGATCGCCGGGTCGGGCGTGGAGTAGCGGTGCGTATCGACGCCGGTCGCGATGATGTCGACCGGAACGGTGACGCCCCATTCGCGCAAGTAGCGCTCCACCTTGGTGGACGGTGCGACGATCGACGAGCACTGCTGGCAGAAGTCGCGTGACAGGCGCTCGGCGAGCTTCTTGGTAAGACGTGTCTCCCATACGTAGTGCACGTACTCGGGATAGAGGGTGTGGTACGTGTGAACGTAGGGGATGCGGTGTCGCCGGGCGACGTTGAGGCCGAAAAGGCCAATGGTGAACGGGTCATGCGAGTGGGCGATGTCGAGGTCGACCGAGTCGAGCACCCGGAGCGCCTCGATCGACAACGGTGATGCGAAACGCATCTCAGGCTGGAAGACGAAGGGCAGCGAGGGAAAGCGGACCGTCAGGTGGTCATCGCCGGGGTGCTCAGGGGTGGGTGCGAAGACATACACCTCGTGCCCGCGTGCTTCGAGCGCCTCTTTGAACAGGCAGATCGAGGTCACGACCCCGTTGATCTGAGGCGTGTAGGTGTCTGTGAAGAACCCTATGCGCATGGCTCACGTCTCTGTCCGGCGGCCGCTGCCGTCTTGTGCGGTCGCTGAGTCGAATCCGCACGAAAGTGTATCAGGACGGCGCGCACGAGGTCTCAGGCACGCAAACGGCCGACTGGTCGCCCAGCCGGCCGCACGATCTTGTTGGAGGCGACGCCCAGATTCGAACTGGGGATAAAGGCTTTGCAGGCCTCTGCC